>JBASTF010000091.1:0-2575 GCA_049274755.1 Rubrivivax sp.
GCCGCCCACCACCGATGCCGGTGACCGTCGGCCCCGGCGCGATGCCGTTGACCGTGATGCCCCAGTCGGCCAGTTCCAGCGCGGCCTGGCGCACCAGCTGCCCCAAAGCGGCTTTCGACGCGACGTACAACGTGCTGACCAGCGTCTCGGTCTGGAACAGCGACACCGTCGTCGTGACGACGATGCGGCCGCGGCGCTGCGCCTTCATCGGCGGCACGGCCGCCTGCAGCGTGGCCAGCGCGCCGCGCAGGTTCACCGCGAGCACGCGGTCGAAGGTCTCCAGCGACAGGTTCTCCAGCGCGCCGGGTTCGTGGCGCGCGCCGTCGGCACGCAGAAAGCCCGGGCCGGCGCTGATGCCGGCGTTGGCGAACAGCACGTCGAGCCCACCTTCGCGTTGCAGCACCGCGGCCACCGCAGCGTGCAGCGTGTCGGGTTGCGTGACGTCGGCGACGACGCCGTGCACATCGCAGCCGGCTTCGCGCAGTTGCGTGACCGCACGGTCGAGCCCGGCGGCGTCGGCATCGGCCAGCGTCACATGCGCGCCGTTCGTGGCCATCACCTCGGCCAGGCCGAAGCCGATGCCGCTGGCCGCGCCGGTGACCAGCACCGCGAGGCCTCGCACATCGAACAGTGTTTCGATCTTCATCGTGCGCGGGGTTCTCCGATTGACATGCCTTTTATGGACATGTCAATATTAAATCGCCCCGGCCGCACGCCGGCTCCCGACAATCCCGAAGGCCCGATCGCAGCATGAAGCGCCCCTTGCGAAGCAACTTTCCCCGCGGCTCCTTCCTCTGGGCCGTGCGCAACGCCCAGTGGCACGGCATGGGGCTGTCGGAAGCCGACTGCGAGAAGCCGAAGATCGCCATCGTCAACAGCTCGTCGGGCATGGCGGCGTGTTTTGCGCACCTCGACGGCATCGTGCCGGTGCTGAAGGAGGCGATCCGCGCCGCCGGCGGCGTGCCGCTGGAAGTGCGCACCACGGCGCCCAGCGACTTCATCGTCGGCGCCGGTGGCCGCGGTGCCTACATCCTGACCAGCCGCGACCTCGTGACGAACGACATCGAGGCCGCCGTCGAAGGCGCGCAGCTCGACGGCATGCTGTGCCTGACCTCGTGCGACAAGACCGTGCCGGGCCAGCTGATGGCCGCCGGCCGGCTGAACGTGCCGACGCTGATGCTGGCCTGCGGCTACCAGCCCAGTGGCGAATACAAGGGCCACCACGTCGACATCGAAGACGTGTTCATCGGTGCGATGCATGCGCAGATGGGCCACCTGCCAATGGACGACCTGATCGGCATGAGCCGTGAAGCGATCCGCGGACCCGGTGTCTGCTCGGGCATGGGCACGGCGAACTCGATGCACGTCGCGACCGAAGCGCTGGGCATGGCGCTGCCCGGCACCACGCCGGTGGCCGCGAACAGCGAGGCGATGTGGGCCGCGGCACGTGCGGCCGGCGCGCGCATCGTGCAGATGGTGTGGGATGACCTGAAGCCGCGCGACATCATGACGCCCGGTGCGTTCGCGAACGCGGTGCGCGCGGTGCTGGCCGTCGGTGGCTCGGTCAACTGCATCAAGCATCTGCAGGCCGTGGCCACCGAGTCGTGCAGCGGCGCCGATGTCTACGGCATGTTCGAGACGCTGGCCGACGAGACGCCGGTGCTCGCCGGTGTGCGCCCGGTTGGTGAACACAGCATCGAGACCTTCGAAGCCGCCGGCGGCTGCCGTGCGGTGATGAAGCAGCTCGAGCCGCTGCTCGACCGCAGCGCGCTGACGGTCAGCGGCCTGACGGTCGGCGAGAACCTCGAAGGCGTGCGTGTCGCCGATGCCGAGGTGATCCGCGCGATCGACCGGCCGGTTGCGCGCAAGCCGGCGATCACGATGCTGCGCGGCAGCCTCGCGCCCGACTACGGCATCGTCAAGACCGGCGTCGTCGAACGCAAGTTCCGCCGCTTCAGCGGGCCGGCAATCTGCTTCTCGTCGTCGGATGCGGCCATCGCGGCACTGCAGAGCGGCGGCATCCGCCCTGGCCATGTCGTCGTGATGCGCGGTGCCGGCGTCTGCGGCGGGCCTGGCATGGGCGGCGGTTCGTCGAAGGTGGTGTTTGCGATCGACGGCGCCGGCCTCGGCGAGCAGGTCGCGATGCTGACCGACGGCCATCTGTCCGGCCTGGTCTGCAAGGGGCTGGTCGTCGCCGAGGTCTCACCCGAGGGTTCGGTCTGCGGGCCGCTGGCGCTGGTGGCCGATGGCGACACGATCACGATCGACCTCGACACGCGCCGTGTCGACCTCGAAGTGCCGGAGGCCGAACTCGAACAGCGGCGCCAGGCCTGGCAGCCGCCGCCGGTCGTCTTCGACCGCGGCTGGCTGCAGCTGTACCGCCGCAACGTTGGCCCGCTGACGCAGGGCGCCGTGCTCGTCGAACCGAAATAGCAGGATTGCCTTCATGAGAACGACCGAACGCACCGACGAACGCATCCTGGCGTCGGACATCTTCGACCGCGAGGGCACACGTGCGCCGCGCCCCGACTGGGGCTACGTCGACGAACCCGGCCGGCGCATCCCGGTCTACCAC
>JBASTF010000092.1:0-2376 GCA_049274755.1 Rubrivivax sp.
AGCATGTAGCCGAAGTCGGGCTGGAACACGCCCAGCATGTTCATCACCGCGGCGCTGGTTACGCCGATCTTCTTGCCCACCACGCGCTCGCCGGCCTCCAGGCGCCGCGCCAGCATGCGCTGCTGGACGAGGTAGGCGTCGGCGATGCTGATGTCGGCGTGCCGGTTCGTCAGCGGCTCGACGACGCTGCAGCCGCGCAAGGCGGCGTAGAGCTCGTCGCCGAGAGATTCGATGAGGGGTTGGTCCATGGTCTCACCTCAGAGCTTGATACAGACGTTCTTCAACGAGGTGTAGAACTCCAGCGAGTGCACCCCGCCCTCGCGCCCGACACCAGACTGCTTGGCGCCACCGAAGGGGGTGCGCAGGTCGCGCAGGAACCAACTGTTGACCCATGCGATGCCCACCTCCATACGCTGGGCGACGCGGTGCGCGCGTGCGATGTCGCGTGTCCAGATGGCGGTGGCCAATCCGTAGTCGTTGTCATTTGCCTTCGCAAGTACTTCATCTTCACTATCGAAGGGCGCGACGTGGCAGCAAGGACCGAAGATCTCCTCCTTGATGACGCGAGCCGTCTCGGGCAGTCCCGTCCAGATGGTTGGCAGGATCCAGCTACCGCCGGCCAGATCGCCGGGCATCGTTGGAGCACCGCCGCCCGTGATGACGGTGGCACCCTCCTCTACCGCCAAGCGGTAGTACGACAGCACCTTGGCCTGGTGCTCGGCGCTGATCAAGGGGCCCATGTCGGTGGCAGCGTCCTCCGGTGTTCCGAGCTTGAGCGCCTCGGCGCCTTGCTTGAGCGCGGCGACGAACCGATCGAAGATTGGCCGCTCTACATAAACGCGCTCAGTGCCCAAGCAGACCTGGCCGCAGTTGGCGAACACGGATCGGAGAGTGCCTTCGATAGCCGCGTCGAAGTCGCAATCGGCGAAGACGATGGCGGCATTTTTGCCGCCCATTTCAAGGCTGACCGGGCGAGCGCCTTTGGCAGCGGCCTTCATGATGGCCTCACCAGTGCGTGTTTCACCAGTAAATGTGATCGCGTTGATTCCCGGGTGGGTCGTGACGAATTCACCGGCGGACCCGGGGCCGAAACCGTGGACGACGTTATAAACACCTTTTGGGATACCGGCCTCATTCATGACCTCACCGAGCAAGGCGGCGGTCTGCGGTGTTTCCTCCGAAGGCTTGACGACCACGGTGTTCCCACAAGCCAACGCCGGGCCGACCTTCCAAGTCATTAGTAGCAACGGCAGGTTCCACGGGCAGATGACGCCGACGACGCCGATGGGCGAGCGGCTTCCGTAGTTGAGCGCACCTCGTCCATCCGGTGTAGCCATCTCGAAACACTCGGTGGCGACATTCTTTACCACGTCGGCAAAAATCTTGAAATTGGCCGCTCCGCGCGGAATGTCGATGTGGCGCGCCAAGCTCATCGGCTTGCCGGTGTCAGCGCACTCGGCGGCGAGGAATTCTTCGAATCGGCGATTGATGCCGTCCGCGACCGCGTACAAACGCTCTACACGCTGCTCCACCGTCATGCGGCCCCAAGGGCCTTTAAGCGCGGCGCGCGCAGATGTCACGGCTTCGTCAACCTCGGCTCGTCCCGCCTCATGGATCTGGGCGATCACCATACCAGTCAATGGCGAGCGCTTGTCGAAAGCCTTTTCCGAAGCCGTGTGCTCGCCGTTGATGAAATTCAAGATTTGCTTCATTGGTCAATCCCGATAGCTGTGACGCCAGCCTTTGCACATTCTTCGTCCTGCATTTCGCTACCGCCGGACACGCCCACCGCACCAAGCAGTTCATGGTCCTCCACGATGGGTACGCCGCCACCGAAGGCCACAAAGCGTGGCCGCAGCACCAAGCCATCGCGTACGGCTGGGGAATGCTCGGCCAGCACTGCGCTCCAGCTGCTCGTCGCGAGGCCAAAGCTTGCGGCTGTATAGGCCTTGTCGATGGCAATGTCGATCGAGTGCAGCGGCGCCCCGGGCATGCGCAGGAACGCGCATAACAATCCGCCTCGGTCAACCACGGCGACGTTGACGCGGATGCCCCGTACTCGCGCGGCAACAATGACCGCCTGCGCAGCGGCAACTGCCGCTTCACAGGTGATGTTGCGCTGGGGAATGCTGTGCACCATGGAACACCGTCAGGTGTAGACCTCGGTGAACGAGCCCGGCAGCACACCGGTGTGATAGAAGATTCCGCGGCCCACTTCATCTTCGGTCCAGGTCGTGATCGGCCTGTCAGGTTGCGCCTGGTAGCCCAGCCCGGCGAAGGTCTCGTTGCGGTTGCCGCTCGGGTCGAAGAAGTAGATCGTCTCGCCGCGCGTGATGCCGTGGCGCGTGGGCGCAACGTCGATGCGCACCTTGTTCT
>JBASTF010000093.1:0-2733 GCA_049274755.1 Rubrivivax sp.
GCTGTTTGCCGAGTCACGTGAGCCTGCCCGTAGCGTTCACAGGCCCTAGTCCAGCGTCACCTCGGTGCGCACGGTGCCGGCGCGGTCGGCGCTGGCCGTCAGCGCGATGGCCGTGCCGGCCGGCCCCTGCACCACCCACTCGACGACGGCGCGGTCGGTCGTGATGTCGCGGTTGGGCAGGAAGGCCTGCAGCGTGGTGTTCGCCGCATGGCCGGCCAGGTGCGGGCCTTCGATGCGCTCGCGCCCGCCGACCAGGCCGACACCCGGCGGCAGGTGGATCTGGAACACGCAGCCGCGCGCCGTCTTGCGTTCGATCGCACGTTTGCTGACGTTGCTGGGCAGGTAGCCGGCATTGGCGACGGCAAAACGCACCCGCCAGGTGTCGGGCCCCAGGGCCCGCACCTCGGTGCGCAGCACCTCGAGCTTGGGCAGCGACAGCGCGATCTGCTGCAGCCAGGCCGGGAAACGCGCAGCCTCGCGCTCCCGCAGCTGCGGCGGCGGGTTGCGCCAGTAGTTCATCTTGTCCCAGCCACCGATCTCCACCGCACCCAGCTGCGGGTGCTGGTACGGGTACCAGGTGACGTGGGCCTGGCCGCCGCACTGTTCGTCGCTCCACTTCAGCAGCTTCAGGTCGTCTTCGGGCGGATGGTCGCGGTACCACTCGATCCACTGGTAGTCGGTGATGCCGGCTTCCTTGTTCGGCGCCCAGATCTCCACGGTCCAGAACAGCGCGCCCAGGTGTTCGTAGACCCAGTCCTGCGTGCCGGTGATGATTTCCTTCGGGTGGTACTTGAAGTCGTGGAAGGTGCTGATCGCCGGGTAGCCGGTGAGCTTGGCGCCGATCTCCGACAGGCGCTTGTACATCCACAGGTCTTCCGGCGTCATGTCGTCGTCGCTCTGCGTGCCCATGGGCCGCAGGATGACGCCGCTGTGCGTGTGGAAGCTGACCGCGGCACCGATGTTCGGGTGCCTGGCGATGAAGTCCACCATCGCCCGCACCTCGGGTTCGCTGGTGGGGTAGGGGCCGGCGCCCACCTGCTCGAACTCCTGGCGCCAGTAGGCCGGGAAGTTGCGGTTCAGGTCCAGGCCCTCGAGGTCCTTGTTCGCGGTGATCTTCAGGCCGTCGTAGTGTTTGATCGTGCCCTCGGGGATGACGCGGTAGTACTCGCCACCGAACTCGCCGGGTTCACGCGCCACCATCAGCCGCGGCTCGGCGGCATGTTTTTTCCAGGCGCCATGCGGGTCGGGCACACGCATGTAGAGGATGCGGCCGTCGCCGTCGACGTCTTCGATCGTCAGGCCGTCGACCGGCGCCTCGTCGTAGGGATAGGGGCGGGTGCTGCTGCGGATGTGGCGCGGCCGGTCGGCCAGCGCGAGCTCGGCGCCGTCGGGGTTCAGCCGCGGCACGATGTAGACGCAGCGGGTGTCCAGCAGCTGCCGCACCTGGGCATCGGCTTCGTAGCCGGTGGCCAGCTTGTGCAGCCAGTACAGACAGGCGGTGCTGGCCGTCAGCTCGGCGGCGTGGATGTTGCCGTCGATCCAGATCGCCGGCTTGTCGGTGTCGGCCCCGGTGCTGCCGCTGGTCAGCGTGACCAGCCAGATGTCGCGGCCTTCGTGGCTTTTGCCGATGGAGCGCAAGGACACCAGCCCCGGCAGCGCGTCGGCGTAGTCCTGCAGCAGGCGGGTGAGTTCGGGGTGGCGGTAGAACTGGTCGAAGCGCGGAACGGGAATGGCGGGCATCGGTGCAGGCGTCGTCGCTGTGCGAAGCCGACGATTGTGCTCCCGGCCCGCCGCCCGCCCCGTCACGCGCGCTTCACTGCCCCTTGAACAGGGGCTGGAAGTGGCGCGACACCGGCAGCATCTCGCTGCGCCCGCGCAGCGTCAGGTGCATGCTGCCTTCGTCGACACGCACGGCCGCCGCGATGTGGCGGTGGTTGACGATGACCGAGCGGTGCACCTGCCAGAACTGCGTGTCGTCCAGCGTCGCCAGCAGCTCCTTCAGCGGTGTGCGGATCAGCGCCTCGCCGTCGGCATGCACCACCCGGGTGTAGCGCGCATCGCTTTCGAAGTAGACCACCTGGTCCACCGGAATCAGCCGCACCTCGCGGCCCACGGCGGCTTGCAGCACCGGCGATGGCGGTCGGCGCAGCGGTGCCGCCAGCCTGTCCAGCAAGGCCTGCAGATCGGCCGGCGGCGGCGCCTGCAGGCGCTGCTGCACCCGGGCCACGGCCTGGGCCAGGCGCGGCAGGTCCACCGGCTTCAGCACGTAGTCCACGGCACCGGCGTCGAAGGCGGCCAGCGCATGGTCGCCATAGGCGCTGACGAACACCACCTGGGCCCGGCCCGCGATGCGGCGGGCAACGTCGATGCCGCTGAGCCCCGGCATGCGGATGTCGAGCAAACAGACCACGGGCTCGTGTTCGAGGTAGCTGTCCCAGGCATCGGCGCCGTTGCTGGCCTCGGCGACGATGTCCAGCCCGGGCCAGACCTGGGCCAGTGCGGCGCGCAGCTGGGCCCGCGGCGCTTCTTCGTCGTCGGCGATCAGGGCGCGTGTCGTGGTGTTCATGCCGGCAGCTCCACACGGGCCAGTGCACCGCCGTCAGGGCCGGCCTGCAGCGTCAGCCTGGCCTTTGGGCCGCAAGCCAGCGACAGGCGCTCGCGGCAGTTGGCCAGGCCCACACCGTCGGCGGCGCCCGGTGCCGGGCCGGGGCCGTCGTCGAGCACCTCGATGAC
>JBASTF010000094.1:0-3264 GCA_049274755.1 Rubrivivax sp.
GGTCCACACCCTGCGTGGCAACACGCCGGGCCTCGCGCATCGCGGTCTCGAACAGGCGCAGCCAGGGTTCGAGGTCGCGCGCGTCGGGTTCGCCCTGCTCGGTGCGCAGCGTCAGCCGGCCGCGGCCGATCATCAGCACAAAGGGCAGCGTGGCCTCCATGCCCCGGGACTGGATGGCGGCCGACAGCGGCCCTTCCAGCCATTGCACCAGCCAGGGCTTGACGCTGGACAGCGCGATGAAACGCTCCTTCAGCTTGCCCATCTCGCTGCCCGAGAGCTTGGGGAACATCACCAGCCAGCGCATCTCGGGCGGCGTCTGGTTGTCGATGCGTGTCTGCACCCCTTCGACATACTGGTCGAACACCGCCTTCTCCATCTGCTCCTGCAGGTGGCGGTTCATCACCACGACCTGCAGGTCCGACGGCAGGCCGAGTTCGGCACGCAGCCGCAGTTCGTTGCCCTTCACGTAGCTGCGCTGCGTCGGGCCCCATTCCAGCCGCCAGGGCGCGGCGCCGAGCTTGCCGTCGATGACGAAGCCGTCGCTTTCGCGCACGCCGCGGAAGATGTACTGCTTCGATTCGGCCCAGGGCTGCAGGGCGTCCCAGCCCTTGGCCGGTGCAGGGCCGCCTCCGAACAGGCGTTTCAGACCTTCGAGCATGGTTTAGAGTCCGTCAGCAAGGGCTTCGCCAAGAAGCGCATGGTGGGGAAGACGATGATCGAAGTGTATTCGTGGGCGACGCCGAATGGGCACAAGGTGCACGTCATGCTCGAAGAGTGCGGCCTGCCCTACCGTGCCCATGCCGTGGACATCGGCGCCGGCGACCAGTTCAAGCCCGAGTTCCTGAAGATCAGCCCGAACAACAAGATTCCCGCCATCGTCGACCCCGACGGTCCCGGTGGACAGCCGATCACGCTGTTCGAAAGCGGCGCCATCCTGCTGTACCTGGCCGCCAAGACCGGGCGGTTCCTGCCGCAGGACATCACGCAGCGCTACAAGGTGCTGGAGTGGCTGATGTTCCAGATGGGCGGCGTGGGCCCGATGCTGGGCCAGGCGCACCATTTCCGCATCTACGCGCCAGAGAAGATCCCGTATGCGGTGGACCGCTACACCAACGAAGCGCGGCGCCTGTACGGCGTGATGAACCGCCAGATCGCGCAGCACCGCTACATCGCGGGCGACGACTACACCATCGCCGACATCGCCATCTTTCCCTGGCTGCGCAGCTGGAAGAACCAGGGCATCGACTGGACCGAGTTCCCGCACCTGAAGGGCTGGTTCGACGAGATTGCCGCGCGGCCCGCGGTGCTTCGCGGCGTCGAGGTACTCGCTGCGATGCGCAAGCCGCTGAACGATGACAAGGCCCGCGACGTGCTGTTCGGCAAGACGCAGTACGGCAAACGCTGAGCGCCGTCCGCGCGCTCCCTACAATCCGCGACCTGTCTGCCCGTAGCTCAACTGGATAGAGCAGCTGCCTTCTAAGCAGCAGGTCGGGGGTTCGAGTCCCTCCGGGCAGGCCAAGCCGGCGCCTGCGTAAACCCGGATATCGATTTCCAAGATAGCTCGACGGCGCGCGATTGAACTTCCCTGGCTGACGGCCCGCCGCCTATCGTGCCGGCCACGCACCGCCACGATGCGGCCCCTGAACCCAGCCCGGAGGTCGACCATGTTCCGCCCCATCCAGTCCGCAGCGGCCGCCGCTGCCGTCGCCGCGTTTGCCGTCACCGCACCTGCAGCCCTGGCGCAGAAAGGCCCGCTGCAGAAGATCGGCAAGGGCGAAGGCCAGGTCGACATCGTCGCCTGGGCCGGCTACATCGAGCGCGGCGCCACCGACAAGAACTTCGACTGGGTGACCGATTTCGAGAAGAAGAGCGGCTGCAAGGTCAACGTGAAGACCGCCAGCACCTCCGACGAGATGGTGGCGCTGATGAACGAAGGCGGCTTCGACCTCGTCACCGCCTCGGGCGACGCCAGCACGCGGCTGATCCGCGGCAAGAAGGCAGCGCCGATCAACGTTGCGCTGATCCCCAGCTACAAAAACGTCGACCCGCGGCTGCAGAAAGCGCCCTGGCACTTCGAGAACGGCAGCCACTACGGCGTGCCCTACCAGTGGGGCTGGAACGTGCTGATGTACAACACCACGGTCTTCAAGGACAAGCCGCCCACCAGCTGGAACGTGGTCTTCGAAGAAGGCACGCTGCCCGACGGCAAGAGCAACAAGGGCCGCGTGCAGGCCTTCGACGGGCCCATCCACATCGCCGACGCGGCGATGTATCTGATGCACAACAAGAAGGACCTGGGCATCAAGGACCCCTACGAGCTGACCGAGGCCCAGTACAAGGCGGCGCTGGACCTGCTGCGCCAGCAGCGCAAGATCGTCGGCAAGTACTGGCACGACGCCTTCGTGCAGATCGACGACTTCACCAACGAAGGTGTGGTCGCCTCGGGCTCCTGGCAGTTCCAGGCCAACATCCTGAAGAGCAAGAACCGGCCGATCGCGACCACGGTGCCGGTGGAAGGCGCCACCGGCTGGGCCGACACCACGATGCTGCATGCCGACGCCAAACACCCGAACTGCGCCTACCAGTGGCTGGAGCATTCGCTGAACCCCAAGCTGCAGGGTGACCTCTCGGCCTGGTTCGGCTCCGTGCCCTCGGTGCCGGCGGCCTGCAAGGGCAACAAGCTGCTCGGCGACGAAGGCTGCGCGCGCCAGGGCTACGACGCCTTCGACAAGATCCACTTCTGGCGCACGCCGGTGTCGCAGTGCAAGTCGCAGAGCGCCGGCTGCGTGCCCTACCACCGCTGGGTCACCGACTACATCGCCGTGCTCGGCGGGCGCTGAGGTGTCCGGGCGATGACGGCGGCCGTCGCGCTGCAGCAGGCTTCCTGCGTCTTCGGCCAGGGCGAGGCCGCCGTGACGGCGGTCGACGCCGTGGACCTGGACATCGCCGCCGGCGAGTTCTTCACGCTGCTCGGGCCCTCGGGCTCGGGCAAGACGACCTGCCTGCGCATGATCGGCGGCTTCACGCTGCCCAGCAGCGGGCGTGTGCTGATCGGCGGCGAAGACGTGACACAGCGCCCGCCCTACGCGCGCCCGGTGAACACCGTGTTCCAGGACTACGCGCTGTTCCCGCACATGGACATCCGCAGCAACGTCGCCTACGCGCTGATGGTGCGCGGCGTGCCGCGCGCCGAGCGTGAACGCCGCGCCGACGAACTGCTGGCCCTGGTGCAGCTGGCCGGTGTCGGCAGCCGGCGGCCGGCGC
>JBASTF010000095.1:0-2843 GCA_049274755.1 Rubrivivax sp.
CTGCAAACGCCGGCTCCCAAGCCCGACGAGCCGCCCACCGACGAAGAGCGCCGCAGCGCCGAGCGCCTGGTCATCGTTGCGCTGGACCCCGGCCATGGCGGCGAAGACCCGGGCGCCATCGGCCCCAGCGGCCTGCGCGAGAAAGACGTGGTGCTGCGCGTCGCGCTGCAGCTGCGCGACAAGCTCAACGCCGTGCCCGGCATGCGTGTGATGATGACGCGCGACGCCGACTTCTTCGTGCCGCTGGGCGAACGTGTGCGCAAGGCGCGGCGGGTGCAGGCTGACCTGTTCGTCTCCATCCATGCCGACGCCTTCTTCCGCCCCGAGGCCCGCGGCGCCAGCGTCTTTGCGCTGTCGACCAAGGGTGCGTCCAGCAGCGCGGCACGCTGGATGGCCGAGAAGGAAAACGCCGCCGACCTGGTGGGCGGTGTCAACGTCGGCGCGGTGAAGGACGCCCAGGTGCTGCGTGCGCTGCTGGACATGAGCACGACGGCGCAGATCAAGGACAGCCTGAAGCTGGGCGGCGAGGTGCTGTCGCGCATCGGCCGTGTCGGCGCCCTGCACAAGCGCAGCGTCGAGCAGGCAGGCTTCGCGGTGCTGAAGGCGCCGGACATTCCCAGCATCCTGGTCGAGACGGCCTTCATCTCGAACCCCGAGGAAGAGGACAAGCTGCGCGACCCCGACTACCAGGCCAGGCTCGTGGACGCGCTGGCCACCGGCATCCGCCGCTACTTCGCGAAGAACCCGCCGCTGGCGCGGCAGCGCACGCTGTAGCCGCCGCGGTTCAGGCCAGGCCGGGCGCGGCGCGGCGCGCCTTCCAGGCACCGTAGAGCACGATGACACCGGGCACCAGGATCATCGCCCAGATGATCTTGCTGAGGTTGCTCTGCACCCAGGGAATGTTGCCGAACAGGTAGCCGGCGAGCGTGATGCCGAACACCCAGATCAGCGCACCCAGCACGTTGAACAGCGTGAAGCGGCTGCGTGTCATCGCCGCCACACCGGCGACGAAGGGCACGAAGGTGCGCACGAAAGGCATGAAGCGCCCTGCGATCAGCGTGAAGGCACCGTACTTCTCGTAGAAGGCGTGGGTGCGGTCGAAGGCGGCGCGGTTGAAGTAGCGCGACTGCTCCCAGCGGAACACACGCGGCCCGACATGGCGCCCGATGCTGTAGTTGACCTGGTCGCCCAGCACGGCCGCCACCACCAGCAGCGCCAGCGTCAGCGGCAGGCTCATCAGTCCCAGCCCGCACAGCGCGCCGACGACGAACAGCAGCGAATCGCCCGGCAGAAAGGGCATGATGACAACACCGGTCTCGACGAAGATGATCGCGAACAGCAGCGCGTAGACCCAGGCGCCATGGGCCTGCACAAACTGCGTCAGGTGCACATCCACGTGAAGGATGAAGTCGATCAGCACTGCCAGAAGTTCCATGGATGGGGATTATCGCGGGGGCACGCTATGCTGCCGGATGCCATGACAGCCACTCCGGACATCGAAACCGCCGTGCAGCGCCAGCTGCTGCAGGTGGCGCTGCGCAACTCGGGGCGCAGCGTGGCGCTGCTCGTCGTCGCCGTGGTCTTCATCGCCTGGCTGGGATTGAGCAACGGCGACATCGTGGCCGGCGTGCTGACGGCATTGTTGGGCGGCTTTGTGTCGGCCTGGCGCTGGTGGTTGTCGCATCGGCACCACGACACCGGGGCGATGGACGCCGCCACGATGCGCCGCCTGGTGCACCAGCTGGAGAGCAATGCCGTCGTCGTCGGGCTGATGTGGATCGTCGCGACGATCGGCATCTACCCCACGCTCACCGGCACGATGGCCACCGTCTACGTCGTCGTCGTGTGCGGCTCGGTGGCGACGGCGGCGTTTTTCATGTCCGTCGTCGGCCGCTCCTTCCTGTGGCTCACCGGCATGCAGATGGCGTCGCTGATCGCCGTCTGCCTGCTGTCGGACCGCGCGTTCTCCGTGCCGCTGGCCGTGCTGGCCGCGGTGTTCGGTGCGACGATGGTGCGTGCCACGCGCGAGTTCCGCGACACCGCGCTGCAGGCCACGCGCCACAGCCTGCAGGCCGATGCCGCCAACGCCTCGCTGCAGCGCGCCAAGGAAGCGGCCGAGGCGGCCAACGTCGCCAAGTCGCAGTTCCTGGCGACGATGAGCCACGAGATCCGCACGCCGATGAACGGTGTGCTGGGCGCCCTGGACCTGCTGCGCACGACCCAGCTCGACCTGCGCCAGCGCCGCCTGGTGAAAACCGCGGCGGCCTCCGGCGAGTCGCTGATGGACATCCTCAACGACGTGCTGGACCACTCGAAGATCGAGGCCGGCAAGCTGACGCTGGCCGCGGTGCCGATCTCGCTGCACTCGGTGGCCGGCTCGGCTGCGGCGCTGTTCCGCGCCAACGCCGAAAGCCGTGGCCTGACGCTGACGCTGGACGTCGGCGCCGGCGTGGCCGATGCCGTGGTCGGCGATGCACCGCGGCTCAAGCAGGTGCTGCTGAACCTGGTCGGCAACGGCGTCAAGTTCACCGAACGTGGTGGTGTCACGCTGCGCCTGGTGGCGCTGCCGGCGCCCGACGGCCAGTGCGGTGTGCGCTTCGAGGTCGAGGACACCGGCATCGGCATCCCGGTCGAGGCCATGCAGCAGATCTTCCAGCCCTTCCACCAGGTGGACGGCACCCGCAGCCGGCTGCGCGGCGGCACCGGCCTGGGCCTGGCCATCAGCCAGCGCATCGTCGAAGCCATGGGTGGCCGCATCGAGCTGCAAAGCACGCCGGGCCAGGGCACGAAGTTCTCGTTTGCGCTGACCCTGCCGCGGGCCCAGGCCCCGGTGCGGCCGGCGC
>JBASTF010000096.1:0-2156 GCA_049274755.1 Rubrivivax sp.
GGATGCTGCTGCCGCTGGACGGTGCGACGCTGTTGGACATGAAGGCCAGGGCCAGCGTGCACAGGAAGAAGACCGTGGCGCAGGCCGCCGTCAGACGCGACAGGAAGTTGGCGCTGCCGGTGGCGCCGAACAGGCTGCCCGACGAGCCGCCGCCGAACGAGGCGCCCATGTCCGCGCCCTTGCCGTGCTGGACCAGCACGAGGCCGATCATCGCCAGCGCCGACAGCAGCTGCAGCGAGAGGATCAGGGTCATCCAGATTTGCATGATTCGAGTTCTTTCGAGGAAGAGATGTTGTGCTTCAGGCGTGGCGCATCAGGCCCGGCAGATGGCGACGAAGTCGGCCGCCTTCAACGACGCACCGCCGATCAGGCCGCCGTCGATGTCGGGCTGCGCAAACAGCTGGGCCGCGTTGTCGGCCTTGACGCTGCCGCCGTAGAGGATCTTCATGCGCTCGCCATGGCCGGTGGCGGCCTGCAGCTGGCTGCGCAGCACGTGGTGCACGGCCTGCGCCTGCTCGGGCGTGGCGGTGCGGCCGGTGCCGATGGCCCAGACGGGTTCATACGCGACGACGATCTCGCTGGCGCAATGCGCGAGCTGGTGGATCACCACCGAGAGCTGGCGCTTGACCACCGCCTCGGTGTCGCCGGCATCACGCTGCTCCAGCGTCTCGCCGACGCAGACGATGGGCGTCACGCCCTTGGCCAGCGCCGCCTGTGCCTTGTCGGCGACAAGCTGGTCGGTTTCGCCATGGTAGGCGCGGCGCTCGGAGTGGCCGACGATGGCGTAGCGGCAGCCGCACTCCGACAGCATGGCCGCCGAGACTTCGCCGGTGTAGGCGCCCTGCGCATGCTGCGAAACGTCTTGCGCGCCCCAGCGGATGTCGCTGCCCGCCAGCGTGGCCGCCGTTTCGTGGATGTAGACGAAGGGCACGCAGACGGCCACGTCCAGCGCATAGGGCCGCGCTGCGATCAGGGCCGCCAGCAGCTCGGCGTTGGCCGGGCGTGCACCATGCATCTTCCAGTTGCCGACAACGAGTTTGCGTCGCATCGTGTGTTGTTTCACCAGGTGAGGACGATCTTGCCGACGTGGGTGCTCGACTCCATCAGCGCATGGGCCTCGGCCGCCTTGGCCGCCGGAAACACCTGGTGGATCACCGGCTTCACACGGCCGGCTTCGAGCAGCGGCCAGACCTTGTGCTGCAGGTCTTTCGCCAGCTGGGACTTGTAGGCCACCGAACGTGGGCGCAGCGTGGAACCGGTGATGGCGATGCGCTTGCGCAGCACCAGGCCGGCGTCGAAACCGCTGTTGGTGCCGCCCTGCACGGCAATCAGCGCCAGGCGGCCGTCGTCGGCCAGGCACTCGACCTCGCGGCCGATGTAGTCGCCGCCCACCATGTCGAGCACAACGTCGGCACCACGGCCGCCGGTCAGGCGCTTGGTCTCGGCGACGAAGTCCTGCGTCTTGTAGTTGATGCCGTGGTCGGCGCCCAGGGCCACGCAGGCCGCGCACTTGTCGTCGCTGCCGGCGGTGACCAGCACCTGGCAGCCCCAGGCCTTGGCCAGCTGGATGGCCGTGACGCCGATGCCGCTGGAACCACCCTGCACCAGCAGCGTCTCGCCCGGTTGCAGCTTGGCGATGTGGAACACGTTCTGCCAGACGGTGAACATCGTCTCCGGCAGGCTGGCGGCCTCCAGCGGCGTCAGCCCCTTGGGAACGGGCAGCACCTGGCCGGCGGGCGCAACGCAGAACTCTGCATAGCCACCACCCGCCACCAACGCACAGACGGTGTCGCCGATGGCAACGCCGGCCGCCGCCAGGTCGTCGGGCGCACCGGCAGCCACCGTGCCGGCGATCTCCAGACCCGGCAGGTCGGAGACACCGGGCGGCATCGGGTACAGGCCCTTGCGCTGCAGCACGTCGGGGCGGTTCACGCCCGAGGCCTGCACGGCGATCAGCAGCTCACCCGGCCGCGCCTCGGGCCGCGGCCGTTCACACGGCTGCAGCACCTCGGGGCCGCCGGGCTGGCGGATCTCGATCGCACGCATCGCTGCTGCCACCGCCACCACCATCACTCGGCGGTCTTGGGCGCTTCCTCGGCCGGGGCCGGTGCCGGCGCGGGTGCGGCTTCGGCAGCCACCACGCCGTCGGCCGGCGC
>JBASTF010000097.1:0-5144 GCA_049274755.1 Rubrivivax sp.
GGCTGGCGCGCGAGGAGGGTATCTTCTGCGACACGTCTTCCGGCGGCGCCGTGGCCGCGGCGCTGCGGCTGGTGCTGCGCTTCTCGGGTTTGGGCGCGGCCTGCAGTTCGAAGTCGGCGGCGCTCAGCTGGGCGGCTTTTTTGGTGGGCGGCTTGGGCAGGGGCATGGTGCAGACGTTGGGGCGTCAGAAAAAAGACAAAAGCCGCACAGAAGGCTGTGCGGCTTTCAGGGGGGAGAGGGCGGTGCGGGCCGCAACGGCTGCGGCCGGCCGCGGGACGGCGGATCGTTCGATCTCAGGCTGCCTTCTTCAGCGCCTTCACGGCCTTCAGCACGTCGTCGACATGACCGGCGACCTTGATGCCGCGCCACTCGGCGCGCATCACGCCTTCGGCGTCGATCAGGAAGGTGCTGCGTTCGATGCCCTTGACCTTCTTGCCGTACATGATCTTGTTCTTGACCACGCCGAACATGTGGCAGAGTTTCTCTTCGGTGTCGGCGATCAGCTCGAAGGGCAGTTCCAGGTTCTGCTTGAACTTCTCGTGCGAGGCCAGGTTGTCGCGCGAGACGCCGAAGACGACGGCGCCGGCCTTCAGGAAGTCCTTGTGGCGGTCGCGGAACTGCATCGCCTCGGTGGTGCAGCCCGGCGTGGCGTCCTTCGGGTAGAAGTACAGCACCACCGCGTGGCCCAGGTTGGCCTGCGGCGTGAACTTCACGCCGCTGGTGGCAGCGGCTTCGAATTCCGGAAGGGCTTTGTTGACAACAGGCGTCATGGATGTGGTTCTCGGAAGGCTGTGTGCCGAAGCCGGCTCAATACATGATTATAAATCCAGCGCTTCAGCCTCCCGCACTCCCCAACAGCAAGGCCGCGACGACCGAGCGGCGTTCGCTCACCAGCACGTTGTAGGTGCGGCATGCGGCGGCGGTGTCCATGGTCTCGACGCCGATGCGGCGATCGATCAGCGCCCGCAGCAGCGCCGGCTTCACGAAACGGATGCGCGGGCCGCTGCCGAAGAGCACGACCTCGGGCGCCAGCGCTGCGATGCGCTCGAAATGCGCCTCGCTCAGCATGTCGAAATCCGGCGCCTGCCAGTCCAGCACCGCGCCCTGCCAGGGCACGATGACGCTGTGCGCCAGCAGCGCCGGCCCCACCCACACGCGCCCCGGTTCCTGGCGGGCGATGACGTTGACGCCGGCAAGCGTGTCGGGCTGGAACTTCATGCGGGATAATTCTAGGTTCATCAGCCGGAGTACTGCCGCGTGAAGCCCATTGCCAAGTCCACCAAGCTCGCCAACGTCGGCTACGACATCCGTGGGCCTGTGCTGGACAAGGCTCGGCAGATGGAGGACGAGGGCCAGAAGATCATCAAGCTGAACATCGGCAACGTCGCCGCGTTCGGGCTGATGCCGCCGGACGAGATCGTGCAGGACATGATCCGCAACCTGCCCAGCCAGGTGGCCGCGGGCTACACCGACAGCAAGGGCCTGTTCGCGCCGCGCAAGTCGGTGGTGCACTACACGCAGGAAAAGAACATCGCCGGCGTGACGGTGGACGACGTCTACCTCGGCAACGGCGCCTCCGAGCTGATCGCGATGAGCATGAACGCGCTGCTCGACGCCGGCGACGAGGTGCTGATCCCGGCGCCCGACTATCCGCTGCACACGGCCGTGGTCTCGCTCTCGGGTGGCACGCCGGTGCACTACCGCTGCGACGAAGGCTCGGGCTGGCTGCCCGACATGGACGACATCCGCGCCAAGGTCGGCCCGCGCACCAAGGCCATCGTCGTCATCAACCCCAACAACCCGACCGGCGCGCTGTACCCGGTGGAGTTGCTGAAGGACATCGTCGAGGTCGCGCGCCAGCAGCAGCTGATCGTCTTCGCCGACGAGATCTACGACAAGACGCTGTACGACGGCCACACGCACACCAGCATCGCCAGCCTGGCCGACGACGTGCTGTTCGTCACCTTCAACGGCCTGAGCAAGAACTACCGCGCCTGCGGCTACCGCGCCGGCTGGATGGTGGTGTCGGGCGACAAGCGCCATGCCAAGGACTACATCGAAGGCCTGAACATGCTGGCCTCGATGCGGCTGTGCGCGAACACGCCTGGGCAGATGGCCGTCCAGACTGCTTTGGGCGGCTACCAGAGCATCAAGGACCTGGTGGCGCCGGGCGGGCGGCTGTGCCGCCAGCGCGACCTGGCCTACGAGCTGCTGACCCAGATTCCCGGCGTCTCGGTGGTCAAGCCCAAGGCCGCGCTGTACATGTTCCCGCGGCTGGACCCGAAGATGTACCCGATCCAGGACGACCAGCAGTTCGCCTACGAACTGCTGGACGAAGAGAAGGTGCTGATCGTGCAGGGCACAGGCTTCAACTGGGCCGCGCCCGACCATTTCCGCCTCGTGTTCCTGCCGAACTCGGACGACCTGACCGAGGCCATCGGCCGCATCGAGCGTTTCCTCTCCCACTACCGCAAACGTCACTCCGTCTGAGCCCGTTATGAACCCTATCCAGGTCGGCCTTCTCGGCATCGGCACCGTCGGCGGCGGCACCTTCCAGGTGCTGCAGCGCAACCAGCAGGAAATCCGCCGCCGCGCCGGCCGTGGCATCGCCATCACGATGGTGGCCGACCTGGACACCGCCCGCGCGCGCAGCATCGTCGGCGACCAGGCGCGTGTGGTCGGCGATGCCCGCGAGGTCATCGCCAACCCCGAGATCGACATCGTCGTCGAGCTGATCGGCGGCTACGGCATCGCCAAGGCCCTGGTGCTGGAAGCCATTGCGGCCGGCAAACACGTGGTCACCGCGAACAAGGCCTTGCTGGCGGTGCATGGCAGCGAGATCTTCGCCGCCGCACGCGAGAAGGGCGTGATCGTCGCGTTCGAGGCCGCGGTGGCCGGTGGCATTCCCATCATCAAGGCGCTGCGCGAAGGCCTCACGGCCAACCGCATCGCCTGGCTGGCCGGCATCATCAACGGCACGACGAACTTCATCCTGTCGGAGATGCGCAGCAAGGGCCTGGACTTCGCCAGCGTGCTGAAGCAGGCGCAGGCGCTGGGGTATGCCGAGGCCGACCCCACGTTCGACATCGAAGGTGTGGACGCGGCGCACAAGGCCACGATCATGAGTGCCATCGCCTTCGGCGTGCCGGTGCAGTTCGGCAAGGCCCATGTCGAGGGCATCACGCAGCTGCAGGCGGCCGACATCCGGTATGCCGAGCAGTTGGGCTATCGCATCAAGCTGCTGGGCATCACGAAGCGGCGCGACGATGCCGGCGGCATCGAACTGCGTGTGCACCCGACCCTGGTGCCGGCCAGCCGCCTGATCGCCAACGTCGAAGGTGCGATGAACGCCGTCGTCGTGCAGGGCGACGCCGTCGGCAGCACGCTGTACTACGGCAAGGGCGCCGGCAGCGAACCCACGGCCAGCGCGGTGATCGCCGACCTCGTCGACATCACGCGCCTGCACACCGCCGACCCCGACCACCGTGTGCCGCACCTGGCCTTCCAGCCGGGTGAGCTGCAGGACACGCCCATCCTCGGCATCGAGCAGGTCGTCACGGCGTTCTACCTGCGCCTGGTGGTGGCCGACAAGGCCGGCGTGCTGGCCCGCATCACCGGCATCCTGGCCGAACACGACATCAGCATCGACGCC
This sequence comes from Rubrivivax sp., assembly GCA_049274755.1. Classification (GTDB taxonomy): domain Bacteria; phylum Pseudomonadota; class Gammaproteobacteria; order Burkholderiales; family Burkholderiaceae_C; genus Rubrivivax. The sequence continues at coordinate 3,653 of JBASTF010000097.1, forward strand.
GTGCTGCAGCGTGAAAGCGCCGAGGGCGAAAACCAGACCGACCTCATCATCCTCACGCACGACACCGTCGAAGGCCGCATGCAGGCCGCGCTGGCGCAGATGCAGGCCCTGCCCACGGTGCTGGCGCCCATCGTGAAGATCCGCAAGGAAGAGCTGAATTGAAGTACCTCAGCACACGCGGCGACAGCACCCAGCGCGGCTTCTCCGACATCCTGCTCGAAGGCCTGGCACCCGACGGCGGCCTGTACCTGCCGACACAGTACCCGCGCATCGACGCCGCCACGCTGCAGCGCTGGCGCGGCCTGGCCTATGCCGACCTGGCCTTCGAGGTGTTGTCGCTGTTCATCGCCGACATCCCGGCGGCCGACCTGCGGCGCCTGGTGCACAAGACCTACACCGCCGAGGTCTTCGGCACGGCGGCCATCGTGCCGCTGCGCCCGCTGGAAGACGGTGTGTTCATCGAAGCCCTGTCCAACGGCCCGACGCTGGCCTTCAAGGACATGGCGATGCAGTTGCTCGGCCACTTGTTCGAATACGAACTCGGCCGGCGCGGCGCGACGCTGAACATCCTGGGCGCGACCAGCGGCGACACCGGCAGCGCGGCCGAATACGCGATGCGCGGCAAACAGGGCGTCAACGTCTTCATGCTCAGCCCGCACGGCCGCATGAGCCCCTTCCAGCAGGCGCAGATGTTCAGCCTGCAGGACGCCAACATCCACAACCTGGCCGTCGAGGGTGTGTTCGACGACTGCCAGGACATCGTGAAGGCCGTGAGCAACGACCTCGAGTTCAAGCGCCGCCACAGCATCGGCACCGTCAACTCGATCAACTGGGCGCGGCTCGTCGCCCAGGTCGTCTACTACTTCGCCGGCTATTTCCAGGCCACGGCGAACAACGACGAGCAGGTGGTGTTCGCCGTGCCCAGCGGCAACTTCGGCAACATCTGCGCCGGCCACGTGGCGCGCATGATGGGGCTGCCGATCGCGCGCCTGGTCTGCGCGACCAACGAAAACGACGTGCTCGACGAGTTCTTCCGCACCGGCGCCTACCGCGTGCGCCAGGGCGCCGTGGAGACCTCCAGCCCGTCGATGGACATCAGCAAGGCCAGCAACTTCGAGCGCTTCGTCTACGACCTGCTGGGCCGCGACGGCGCACGCACGAAGGCGCTGTTCGGCGGCGGCAGCTTCGTGCTGACGGCCGAGGAGTTCCAGCGCATCGCCGGCTTCGGTTTCGTCAGCGGCAAGAGCACCCATGCCGACAGGCTGGCGACCATCCGCGACACCTGGGAGCGGTTCGGCGCGATGATCGACACGCACACGGCCGATGGCCTGAAGGTGGCGCGTGAACATGGCCTGCCGGGCACGAAGACCATCGTGCTGGAGACGGCGCTGCCGGCCAAGTTCGCTGCGACGATCCGCGAAGCCACCGGCCGCGACCCCGAGCCGCCGGCGGCGCTGCGGGGCATCGAGGCCTTGCCCAAGCGCTTCAGCGT
>JBASTF010000098.1:0-3389 GCA_049274755.1 Rubrivivax sp.
GCCTGCGCCAGCGGCTGGTGCAGCACGGCCAGCCGCCGCTGTACCTGAGCCTGGACATCGACTGCCTGGACCCGGCGTTTGCGCCCGGCACCGGCACGCCCGAACCCGGCGGCATGACGACCAACCAGGTGCTGACGCTGCTGGAGGAACTGGCCGACCTGCCCTTCGTCGGCATGGACTGCGTCGAGGTCGCACCGCCCTACGACCACGCCGAGCTGACCAGCTACGCCGCGGCGAACTTCGTCTGGACCTACCTCTGCGGCCGCGTCAAAGCTGCAGCGCCGTCGTCTTCTTGACGGTGCGCAGCACCAGCATCGAGTTCGAGCGCACCACGCCCGGCAGCCGCGGCAGCACCTCGGCGTGGAAACGCTCCAGGTCCTCGGCGTCGCGGTAGCTGAAGCGCAGCAGGTAGTCGTTGGCGCCGGCGACGTAGAAGCAGTCCAGGATCTCCGGCGTGTCGCGCACCGCGCGCTCGAAGCGTTCCAGCAGCGCCGGCTGCGTGTTCTCGACGTTGACGATGGTGTAGCTGGTGCCGTGGCGGCCCAGAGCCCTGGGGTTCAGCAAGGCCACGTACTGGGCGATGACGCCGGCGTCTTCCAAGGCCTTCACGCGCCGCAGACAGGCCGACGGCGACAAATGCACACGCTGCGCGAGCTCAACGTTGGAGAGCCGGCCGTCGCCCTGCAACTCGTTCAGGATGCTGCGGTCCATCGCATCCAGTTGCAGCGGTTCGGCTGGTGTTCGCATTTTCTGCCGTTTGAGAGTCGTTCGATCGCATGATATGCCGCCGCTGCGGGTTCCTCCACCCTCAGCCTGCAAGCACATTGCGCCGTGGCCTGACTAGACTGCTGCTTGCCACCAAGGAGCCTGCGATGCACAAGGATCTCGACGCCTACTGGATGCCGTTCACGGCCAACCGCCAGTTCAAGAAGTCGCCGCGCCTGCTGGCCAAAAGCTCGGGCATGTACTACTGGGACGAAAAAGGCCGCCAGATCCTGGACGGCGTCGCCGGCCTGTGGTGCGTGAACGCCGGCCATGGCCGGCCGAAGATCGTCAAAGCCATCCAGGAACAGGCCGCGGAGATGGACTTCGCGCCGCCCTTCCAGATGGCCCACCCCAAGGCCTTCGAACTTGCCGACCGTGTGGCGAAGATCGCGCCGGCCGGCATGGGCAAGGTGTTCTTCACGAACTCGGGCTCGGAGTCGGTGGAGACGGCGCTGAAGATGGCCATCGCCTACCACCGTGTGCGTGGCGAAGGCCAGCGCACGCGGCTGATCGGGCGCGAGCGTGGGTACCACGGGGTGAACTTCGGCGGCATCTCGGTGGGTGGCATGGTTGCCAACCGCAAGATGTTCGGCACGATGCTGGGCGGCGTGGACCACATCCGCCACACACACGACCCGGCACGCAACAGTTTCAGCGTTGGCCAGCCGGCGCATGGCGCCGAGATCGCCGACGACCTGGAGCGCCTGGTTGCGCTGCACGACGCCAGCACCATCGCCGCCGTCATCGTCGAGCCCGTCGCCGGCTCCACCGGCGTGCTGGTGCCGCCCCAGGGCTACCTGCAACGCCTGCGCGAGCTCTGCGACAAACACGGCATCCTGCTGATCTTCGACGAGGTCATCACCGGCTTCGGCCGCACCGGCCAGCCCTTTGCGGCCCAGACCTTCGGTGTCACACCCGACCTGATGACGGTGGCCAAGGGCCTGACCAACGGCTGCGTGCCGATGGGCGCGGTGATCGCCAAGGACACGGTCTACGACGCCTTCATGCAAGGCCCCGAGCACCTGATCGAGTTCTTCCACGGCTACACCTATTCGGCGCACCCGCTGGCCTGCGCCGCCGGCATCGCCACGCTGGACACCTATGCCGACGAAGGCCTGCTCACGCGTGCCGGCGAGCTGCAAAGCTACTTCGGCGAGGCCGTGCACTCGCTGAAGGGCGAGCCCAATGTCATCGACATCCGCAACATCGGCCTGGTCGGCGGCATCGAACTCGCGCCGCTGCCGGGCGAGCCGACCAAACGTGCCTTCAACATCTTCCTGGATCTTTACGAAAAAGGCCTGCTGATCCGCACCACCGGCGACACCATCGCGCTGTCGCCGCCGCTGATCATCGAACGCGCCCAGATCGACCAGATCGTCGACATGCTGCGCACGGCCATTCGCAAGGCAGCCTGATCTTGCGCCTGCTGGCCACCGACCAGGAACTCGCCCGCCGTTCGTACTACGCCGCCACGGCGCAGCGGGGCGCCGGCTTTCCGGCGCTGGCGGGCAACACCTCCTGCGACGTGGCCATCGTCGGCGGCGGCCTGGCCGGGCTGTCGGCGGCGCTGGAGCTGCGGCAGCGCGGTTTCGACGTCGTGCTGCTCGAAGCCCACGAAGTCGGCTGGGGCGCCAGCGGCCGCAACGGCGGCCAGGCCATCCACGGCCTGGCCTGCGACCAGGACGAGATCGAACGGCAGCTCGGGCTGGACGAAGCCCGGCGTGTCTGGGCCATGTCCATCGAGGCGCTGGACCTGCTGCGCCAGCGCATCGCCGAACACCGCGTCGACTGCGACTGGCGCGACGGCTACCTGGGCCTGGCGACCAACGCCCGCAAGGGCGCCGAACTCGCGGCCTGGGCCGAGCGCACGGCCCAGGTCTACGGCTACCCGCTGGAAACGGTGGCGCCCGCCGACATCGGCCGCTGGATTGCCAGCCCGCGTTACCACAGCGGCATCCACGACCCCCGCTCCGGCCACCTGCACCCGCTGAAGTACACGCTGGGGCTGGCGCAGGCCGCCGCGGCAGCCGGCGTGCACATCCACGAGCAGACGCCGGTGCAAGCCCTGCTGCGCGGCGACAAGACCACGCTGCGCACCGCGGCCGGCACGGTGCAGGCGCGCCAGGTGCTGCTGGCCGGCAACGTCTACCTGCATGGCATCGCGCCGGCGCTGGAGCCGCGCATCATGCCGGTCGGCACGTACATTGCGTGCAGCCAGGAACTGCCGCAGGCGCTGGCCGACAGCCTGATCCCCAGCCGGGCGGCGGTCTGCGACACCAATTTCGTGCTCGACTACTTCCGCACCACGAACGACCACCGCATGCTCTACGGCGGGCGTGTCAGCTACAGCACGGTGACGCCGGCGGACCTGCCCGACAGCATGCGCCGGCGCATGGTGCAGACCTTCCCGCAGCTGAGCGATGTCAAGGTGGACTACGCCTGGGGCGGCTTCGTCGACATCTCGATGAACCGCGCGCCGGATTTCGGCCGCCTGCCGGGCACCCCCAACGTCTACTACCTGCAAGGTTTCTCCGGCCACGGGCTGGCGCTCACCGGCCTGGCCGGCCGCGTCGTCGCCGAAGCCATGGCCGGCGATGCCTCGCGCTTCGACGTCTTCGCGCGGC
>JBASTF010000099.1:0-1704 GCA_049274755.1 Rubrivivax sp.
ACACAGCGCTGATGACGGTGGTGGACCTGTCGCGGCTGGAAGTGGAGCTGCAGGTGCCCGAGATCGACGCCGCCGACCTGGGCCCGGGCATGCAGGTGCAGCTGCGCATCGGTGGCAGCGACACGGCCGGCCGGCTGTCGGCCATCGCGCCCGAGGTCCAGGCCGGCCAGGTGTTGGTGCGTGTGCGTTTCGACGGCAGGCAGCCCGAGGGCCTGCTCCAGAACCAGCGTGTGGCCGGCCGCATCCTGATCGACCGCCGCAGCGGCGTGCTGCGGCTGGCGCGTGGCCCCTTCGTCGAGACCCTGGGTGGCCACGCGGCCTATGTGCTGGACGGCGAGCACGCAGTGCGCAAGCCGCTGCGCCTGGGTCTGCTGGGTGTGGCCGCGGTCGAGGTGGACCAAGGCCTGCAGGCCGGCGACAAGGTCGTCATCGCCGGCAGCGAACTGTTCGAAGGCGCGCCGCGTGTGCGTGTCCGTCCCTGAATTGCAAGGAGCAGCACCGATGTTGAAGATGAGCCGGCTGGGCAAGGTCTACCGCACCGAACGCATCGAGACCCACGCGCTGCGGGGCATCGATGTCGAGGTCAAGGAAGGGGAATTCGTCGCCGTCACCGGGCCTTCGGGCTCGGGCAAGACGAGTTTCCTCAACGTCGCCGGGCTGCTGGAAGACGCCAGCAGCGGCCGCTACGAACTGGACGGCAGCGACGTCACGACGCTGGACGACGACGCCCGTTCGCGGCTGCGCAACCGCGCCATCGGCTTCATCTTCCAGGGCTTCAACCTGATCCCCGAACTGAACCTGCACGACAACGTCGACGTGCCGCTGCGCTACCGCGGCCTGCCGGCCGCCGAACGGCGCGAGCGCATCGCAGCCGCGCTGGCCCAGGTGGGGCTGGCCTCGCGTGCGCGGCACTACCCGGCGGAGCTGTCGGGCGGGCAGCAGCAGCGTGTGGCCATCGCCCGTGCGCTGGCCGGCCGGCCGCGGCTGCTGCTGGCCGACGAACCCACCGGCAACCTGGACACGCAGATGGCACGCAGCGTGATGGAACTGCTGGAGCGCATCAACGCCGAGGGCACGACCATCGTGATGGTGACGCACGACGCCGACCTGGCGCGGCGCGCGCAGCGCCATCTGCACATCATCGACGGCCAGGTTGCCGACCTCGCCACGCTGGCGGCCTGAACGGAGGCGGCCGCGATGTTCCTGCACTACCTGCACCTGGCGCTGAAGAGCCAGCGCCGCAACCCGCTGCTGGCCGCGCTGGCCGTGCTGATCCTGGGCATCGGCATTGCCGCCAGCATGATCAGCCTGAGCATGCTGCACCTGCTGTCGGCCGACCCGCTGCCAGGCCAGAGCGAACGCCTGTTTGTGCCGGCCTTCGACAACCGCCTGGCCGAAGACCGCGACAGCGGCGCCGGCGCGCCGCGCACGATGACCTGGACCGATGCCGATGCCTTGCTGCACGCCGGCGGCACGCGCCGTGCCGCGGCGCTGTACGGCGTGGCGATGACGGTGCAGCCGCCACGTGCCACGCTGCCGCCGTTCCTGGAATCCGGCCTGGCCACGGGGGCCGACTTCTTCGCGATGTTCCGCGCGCCGTTTGCACGCGGCGGCCCCTGGAGTGCGGCCGACGACGCCCAGGGCCGCGATGTCGTCGTGCTGTCGGCGGCCTTTGCCGAACGCCTGTTCGGCAGTGCCGACGCC
>JBASTF010000100.1:0-2003 GCA_049274755.1 Rubrivivax sp.
GGCTGGCGCCGGCGCAGCGCCGTCGCTCTTGCCGAAGGGCATGTTGGCGCAGCCGGCCAGGGCCACGGCGGTGGTGAGGGCGGCCAGCGTCAGGCTGCCGCGCTGCGAGGGGGTCGTCATCGTTCGAGCTCCGGGGTGGTGATGTGGCGTGCCGGTGTGCCGGCTTCCAGGCAATCCTACCCGCCGCTCGGCGCAGCGCCGATCCCCAGGCTCAGTACAGCCCGCCGTTGATGGAGATGACCTGCCCGGTGATGTAGCCAGCCGCCGGGCTGGCCAGGAAACCGGCCAGTGCCGCCACTTCGTCGGGTGTGCCGGCACGTTGGGCCGGCACCAAACGTTCGACCATCTTCTTGTCGAACGCGCCATCGGCCATCGGCGAGGCGATGATGCCGGGCGCGATGGCGTTCACCGTCACGCCGCGGCTGGCCACTTCCAGGCTCAGCGCCTTCGTCGCGCTGTTCAGCGCGCCCTTGGCCGCGGCGTAGTTCACCTGGCCGCGGTTGCCGGCCAGCGCCGACACCGACGAGACGTTGAGCACCCGGCCCCAGCGTGTGCGCAGCATCGGCAGCAGCAGCGGCTGCGTGACGCGGAAGAAGCCGTGCAGCGAGACGTCGATGACACGGTGCCACTGGTCCGCGCGCATGCCCGGGAACACCGCGTCGTCGTGGATGCCGGCGTTGTTGACGATGATCTGCACGGCACCCGGCGCCAGCATCTGCGCCACCGCGGCGCCGCAGGCGGCGTCGTCGGTGAGGTCGAAGATGCAGGTCTCGGCGCTGCCGCCGGCTGCCGCAATTGCTTCGGCCAGCGCCTGCACCGCGGCGGCGTTGGCGTTGGCATGCAGCAGCAGATGCGCGCCATCGGCCGCCAGCCGACGTGCGATGGCCGAGCCCAGCGCACCGCTGGCGCCGGTGACGAGGGCACGTTTGCCTTGCAGGACGGGGGCACTCATGGCGCGACAAGCGGTGTGTTGAGCACGACGGTGGCGCGGCCGTCGACCAGCAGCCGGCCGGCTTCGTCGTGCAGCGTGAAGCTGTACAGCGCCTGCAGGTCGGCGCCGGCCAGGCGTGTGGCGCTGACGATCAGCAGCCCGGGCACGTCGTCCAGCCGCGGCACATGCAGGTTGACGCTGCGTGCAGCGGCCAGGAAGCCGGCCGACGGCGTGCTGCCGGGCAATGCGGTCAGCGCACCATGCAAGGCCATGGCCTGCGACGCGTATTCGATGGCCACCGGCGACAGCAGCCCACCGGGCGAACGCAGCGGGTGCGCCGGGTCGCGGTGGCTGCTGGCGCGGCAGCGCAGCTGCTCCGCATCCCAGGCCAGCAGGCCGTCGAGCAGGCACATGCTGCCGCTGTGCGGAATGCGCGCGGCGATGCCGTCGCGGTCCAGGGTTTGCGGCATGGTCATGACAATTCCGCCAGCAGGCTGCAACCCGGCAGGCCTTCGATCCGCAGGCGTGCCGGCGCGCCGCTGGCAATGGCCTGCAGCAGCGGCAGCGCCCGCGCGGCCGGGATGTTCTCGCGCACTGCATCGAGGCCGGCATGGCCGCAGGCTGTGGATGGCGCATCGTCCTGCAGCGACAGCCGCAGCCCCGTGCCCGGCGCCAGCAGCAGCGCCACGCCGAAGGCATCGGCGATGGGGCGTTTGGCATGCAGCGGCTCGGGGTAGGGCACATCGGCGGCCACCAGCAGCACCGGCTGCTGCATGGCCACACATTGCGCCGCCGCCTCCAGCAAGCCGGCGCCGAAGCTGGCGTCGAAAGCCGCCAGGCTGGTGGACGGCGCCCGGCCCTGCACCGCAATGTGCCAGTAGCCGCCGGCGGCGTTGTGCACCGAGTTCGTGAAACGCGTCGGCGACACCAGGCGCTCGGGCGCCGCCAGCGCTTCGCACAGCGCATGGCAGTTCGCGGGTTCGCCGGTCGACGATGTGAAGACGGTGACCAGCGTGGCGGGGTCGACGCCGGCCATCGTACAGGCCTGGTCGGCAACGACGATGGACAGCTT
>JBASTF010000101.1:0-1708 GCA_049274755.1 Rubrivivax sp.
AGCTTGGCCAGCTGGCGGCCGGCCATGTAGAAGACTTCTGTGTCGGCGTGGCGGCCGGCTTCGAGCCGGCCTTCGCGTGTCATCGCCGTTGTCAGGCTGACGCTGCGGCCGCTGCCGCGGCGTGTCAGCGGGCGCTGCGTGGCGGCGGCTGCGGCCAGTGCGGCAGTGACACCGGGCACCACCTCGCATGCGATGCCGTGGGCGGCCAGCGCCTGCAGCTCTTCTTCCAGGCGGCCGAAGACGCTGGGGTCGCCGCCCTTCAACCGCACGACGACGGCGTGTTCACGTGCAAAGCGCACCAGCATCGCGTCGATGGTGGTCTGGCCCATGGCATCGCAGAAACCGCGTTTGCCCACGTCCACCCAGCGCGCCTGCGGCGCGAACTCGCGCAGCGCGGGGTCGGTCAGCGCATCGAACAGCACCACATCGGCGGTGGCCAGGCGGCGTGCGCCACGCAGCGTGATGAGGTCGGCCGCGCCAGGCCCGGCGCCGATGAAAACAACCTGGCCCATGACCCGGGCTTCAGGCCGCCACCGGCTCGGGCCGCTGCAGCAGGCTGGCGTGCAGGCCGCATTCCTTGGCCGCGCCGTCCTGTTCCCACCACCAGCGGCCGGCGCGGTGGTCTTCGCCCAGCGAGATCGCACGTGTGCAGGGCGCGCAGCCGACGCTGGGGAAAAACTGGTCGTGCAGTGCGTTGTACGGCACCTCGTACTGCTTCACGTATTGCCAGACGTCGGCTTCGCTCCAGTCGGCCAGCGGGTAGAACTTCTCGCGGCCTTCGGCGTCGATCTCGAAGAAGGGCACGTTGGCGCGGGTTTCGCTCTGTTCGCGGCGCAGGCCGGTGACCCAGGCGCTGCGGTTCTCGAGCAGGCGCTGCATCGGCTCGACCTTGCGCACCTCGCAGCAGCCCTTGCGCAGATCCACGCTTTCGAACATCGCGTTGTCGCCATGGCGGCGCACGAAGTGCACGACCTGTTCCTGGCGCGGCGCAAACACCTGCACCCGCAGGCCGTAGCGCTGCTCGATGGCCGGGATCAGCGCCAGCGTCTCCGCGTGCAGCTTGCCGGTGTCCAGCGTGGCCACCGTGATCGGCAGCTTGTGGCGCGCGATCATGTCGGTCAGCACCATGCCTTCGACACCCAGGCTGGAGGCCTGCACGATGCGGCCGGCATGGTCCTCGGCCGCTTCGCGCAGCAGCGCGACGGCATGGGCGACACGGGCGTCGAAGCCGCGGGTCTTCTTGGCGTGCAGTTCGATGGCGGACGGCATGGTGTGCGAATGGCGTTCAGCGGCCGAACAGCGGGCGGGCGCCGGTGGCGTCGCCCTGGTAGTGGGCAGGAATGAAACCCAGCGTGCGCAGCGCCGTCTCGGGTTTCTGGTCGGCGCGCAGCTGCACGGCGTCGAAGCCACAGCGGCGCAGCAGCGGCAGCATGTCGACGGTGACGTCGCCGGTGGCGCGGATCTCGCCGGCGTAACGCAGCCGGCCGCGCAGCAGCACGGCCTGCGAATAGGCGCGGCCGTCGGTCCACTTCGGGAACTGCAGCACCACGGTGCTGGTGTGCTGCAACTCGGCGGCGCGGGCCAGCACATCGTCGTCGTTGGCGAAGACGATGGCGTCGGCCGGGGCGGTGTCGGCGGCAGAGATGAACTGCATCGTCGTCTCCTTCAGGCGGCAACCGCGGCCGTGCTGCGGCGCACGGCATCGGCC
>JBASTF010000102.1:0-1878 GCA_049274755.1 Rubrivivax sp.
CCTGCGCCGCGGCCGGCGTCTCCATCGTGCCGCAGGGCGGCAACACCGGCCTGGTCGGCGGTGGTGTGCCCGACGAGAGCGGCACCCAGGTGCTGCTGAGCCTGCAGCGCCTGAACCGCGTGCGCGACATCGACGCCGCCAACCTGGCCATCACGCTGGAAGCCGGCTGCGTGCTGCAGGCGGCCCAGGCTGCCGCCGAAGCCGCCGGCCTGCTGCTGCCGCTGAGCCTGGCGGCCGAAGGCAGTTGCACGATCGGCGGCAACCTGGCGACCAACGCCGGCGGCACCCAGGTGCTGCGCTTCGGCAACACACGCGAGCTGTGCCTGGGGCTGGAGGTCGTCACCGCCGACGGCGACATCTGGGACGGCCTCTCGGGCCTGCGCAAGGACAACACCGGCTACGACCTGCGCGACCTCTTCATCGGCAGCGAAGGCACGCTGGGCATCATCACCGCGGCGACGATGAAGCTGTACCCGCAGCCGGCCGCCGTCACCACCGCGATGGCGGCCTGCAACACGCTGGCCGACTGCGTGGCCTTGCTGAACCTGGCGCGTGCCCGCCTGGGCGCCGGGCTCACCGGCTTCGAGGTGATGGGGCGCTTTGCGCTGGACCTCGTCGCCAAGCACTTCCCTGCCCTGCCCAACCCGCTGCCGGACGCGCCCTGGACCGTGCTGCTGGAACAAAGCGACACCGAAGGCGAAGCCCAGGCCCGCGCACGTTTCGAGGCCTTGCTCGGCGATGCGCTGGAGGCCGGCACGATTGCCGATGCCGCGGTGGCCGAGACGCTGGCGCAAAGCCATGCGATGTGGCATGTGCGCGAGTCCATCCCGCTGGCGCAGTCCGAAGAAGGGCTGAACATCAAACACGACATCTCGCTGCCGGTGTCGGCCATCCCGGCTTTCTGCGCCGCCACCGATGCCGCGCTGCAGGCCCTGGTGCCCGATGTGCGCCTGGTCAACTTCGGCCACCTCGGCGACGGCAACCTGCACTACAACGTGCAGGCGCCGGCCGGGGTCGATGCCCGACAGTTCCTGGCCGAGATGGAAGAACAGGTGAACCACGTCGTCTACGACGCGGTGACGGCGCACCGCGGCTCGATCTCGGCCGAACACGGGGTGGGCCAGCTGAAGCGCGACGAACTGGTGCAGCGCAAGTCACCGGTGGCGCTGGCGCTGATGAAGCGCATCAAGGCCGCGCTGGACCCGGCGAACCGGATGAACCCCGGCCGCGTGGTCTGAGCAAGCCTTGGGGCGGGCCGCTCAGCGCCCCGCGAAGCGGAAGGCCAGCTGCATCTCCACCAGCGGCACCGGGTAGGCCATGCGGCAGCGCCAGCCGCGAAAGCCGTCGATCTGCAGGCCGGCGCGCGCCATTGCGCGTTCCAGCGTCGGCCGCTGGTCGGCCACGCCGGCCAGTTCCAGCGCCGCAGCACCACGCGGCAGCTGCTCGATGCGCGCCGTCAGGTTCAGCCGCCGCAGATGCGGCTTGCCGGGTTCGAGTTCGACCGGCGGTGAACCGGTGGGCCCGGGCAGGTAGAAGTCGATCTGCGGCAGCGCGTCGGGCCAGACACCGTCGGCCACGAAGCAGTCGCGCACCAGCGTGCGGCATGGCAGGTGCAGCATGTAGGTGCGCAGCAGCACGTAGGCGGCCGCCACCGTCAGCCGTTCGCAGTGCAATATTCGCAGCCCGGTGCTGATGCGCGACGGCAGCCGCGTGGCCGCGGCGCCGAGCACGAAGGTCGACAAACCGCCTTCCTGCAGGATCTCCAGCGCCGGCGGCAGCCCGTCGCCGTCGTCGAGGATGAAGTCCTCGGGCCGGCCGGCCTGCACACGCCCCGCCAGGTCGGCCACCGCCGCCACCGGCGCTGTCGACGTGCTGGCC
>JBASTF010000103.1:0-3824 GCA_049274755.1 Rubrivivax sp.
AGAGGCCGCGCCCGAGTGGGTCGTCGGCGGCGAGCAGCCGATCCGGCGCGACGAGTTGCGGCGCTGGCTGGCCGACAACTTCCCGCCCGAGTGGCGCTTTCCGCCCAGCCGGCTCAGCCTGCGCGACACGCGCGAGTGGCACGTGTTGCTCAACGCCCGCGGCTGGGCCGCGCCCAACTGGCCGAAGGAACACGGCGGCATGGGCCTGGGCGCCTACGAGCAGGTGGCCCTGCAGTCGGAGTTCGACCGTCACGGCATCCAGATCGCGCCCAACATGGCGGTGGTGATGCTCGGCCCGCTGATCATCCGCTACGGCACCGAAGCGCAGAAGCGCGAGATCCTGCCGCGCATCCTGTCCGGCGAGGTGCTCTGGTGCCAGGGCTATTCCGAGCCCTCGGCCGGCTCCGACCTGGCCAACCTGCGCACCTCGGCCGTGGCCGACGGCGACGACTTCATCGTCAACGGCCAGAAGATCTGGACCTCGTTCGCGCACGAGGCCGACATGATCTTCATGCTGGTGCGCACCGACCCCCAGGCCAAGAAGCAGGAAGGCATCAGCTTCCTGCTGGCCGACATGCGCAGCCCGGGCATCACCGTCAAGCGCATCCGCAACCTCAGTGGCGGCGCCGAGTTCTGCGAAGTGTTCTTCGACGATGTGCGCGTGCCGCGCGCCAACCTAGTGGGCGGGCTGCATCAGGGCTGGACGATGGCCAAGTCGCTGCTCGGCTCCGAGCGCATCATGATCGGCAACCCGCGCGGCGCGCGTGCGCCGCTGCTGCGGCTGCGCGAACTGGCGCGCACCTACGGGCTGGACGACGACGCCGCGTGGCGCGCCCGCCACGATGAACTGCGGCTCGACGTCGACGACCTGGACGCGCTGTTCGTGCGCTGCGTCGACGTGCTGCGCCGCGGCCGCGATCTGGGGCCCGAGGTCTCGATGCTGAAGATCTGGGTCACCGAGACGCAGCAGCGCGTGGCCGACCTGATGCTCGAGACCGCCGGCGAGAGCGGCGTCAGCGACCAGTCCCTGGCACTGCCGGGCGGTGCGCTGCACCCGGCCAACGTCTTCTTCTCGGCGCGACCGGCCAGCATCTATGGCGGCAGCAACGAGATCCAGCGCAACATCCTGGCCAAGGGCGTGCTAGAGCTGCCGGGCTGATCCGAGATGGAGTCCGCGCGTGTGCTGGGCATCGAACGCAACTGAACGCCGATTCCGAGGAGAACCATGCAATGAGGGAAGCCACGGCCGATTCCGGCTGGACCGAGGGGCCGGGTCCCGACGCGGTGTACGCGCAGCACCTGGCCGCCAACGAGTTCCGCATCCAGCGCTGCCGCGCGTGCAGCCGGCATGTGTTCTACCCGCGCCTGGTCTGCAGCCATTGCGGCAGCGTCGAACTCGACTGGGTGGCGGCCAGCGGCCGCGGCACGGTCCACGCCGTCAGCATCGTCAACCGCAGCGCCGAAAAGGGCGGGCCGTACAACGTGGTGCTGGTCGACCTCAGCGAGGGGCCGCGCATGATGGCGCGCGTCGACGGGGTGGCGAACGACGCGGTGCACATCGGCATGGCGGTGCAGGCGCGCGTGGCCCCGGGCGCTGACGGCACACCTTGCGTCGTCTTCGATGCCGCACCTGGGGGTGCAGCATGAGCGGCGGCGCGAACCACGGCCTGCGCGGCCAGGCCGCGATCGTCGGCGCGGCGCTCGCCGGCCTGGGCGAGGCGCCGGGCCGCAGCTCGGAAGAGATCGCGGTCGAGTCCAGCGTCAAGGCGCTGGCCGAAGCGGGGCTGAGCACGCGCCATGTCGATGCCGTGTTCGGCTCGCTGCCCGGCAACGCCAACCCGCTGTCGGCGCTGCTGATCGCCGAGATGCTGGGCATCCAGCCGAAGTTCACCGACAACAACCGCACCGGCGGTTCGACCTTCCTGTCGTACACGCTGATGGCGGCGATGGCGCTGAAGGAGGGCCTGTGCGAAACGGCGCTGATCTTCTACGGCAGCAACCAGCGCACCGCGTCGGGCAAGCTGGTCTCGTCGGTCAAGCCCTTCGCCTACGAAGCGCCATATGCGCCGATCTTCCCGGCCACCTCGTACGCGCTCGCGGCCTCGCGCCACATGCACCAATACGGCACCACGCGCGAGCAGCTCGCGGCAGTCGCCGTGGCGGCGCGCGCCTGGGCCAACCTCAACCCCGAGGCCTTCATGCGCGGGCCGCTGAGCGTGGCCGACGTGCTGGCCTCGCGCATGGTGTCCAGCCCGCTGACCGTGCGCGACTGCTGCCTCGTCACCGACGGCGGCGCCGCCCTGGTGATGACCAGGGCCGCACGTGCCCGCGACCTGCCCAAGAAGCCGGTCTACCTGCTCGGCGCGGCGGCGGCCACGACGCACATGAACATCGTTGCGATGGCCGACCTGACGCAGACCGCGGCCATCGATTCCGGCCGGCGCGCCTTCGAGATGGCCGGCCTGGCGCCGCGTGACATCGACGTGGTCGAGCTCTACGACGCCTTCACGATCAACACCCTCCTGTTCCTCGAAGACCTGGGTTTCTGCAGGAAGGGCGAGGGGGGTGCGTTCGTGGCCAGCGGGGCCATCGCACCCGGTGGCGCGCTGCCGGTCAATACCAACGGCGGAGGCCTGTCCTGCGTGCACCCCGGCATGTACGGCATGTTCACGCTGGTGGAGGCGGTGCAGCAGTTGCGCGGCGAGGCCGGCGCGCGCCAGGTGGCGGGCGCCGAACTGGCGCTGTGCCACGGCAACGGTGGCGTGTTGTCGAGCCAGGTGACCAACATCCTGGGAACGGAGGCCACGCTGTGACGGTGCCGCTGCCGGAGATCACGCCCGGAGGGCTGTTCCCGGACCTCGAGTTCCAGACCCGAACCATTGCCGGCGTGGTGGCTCGCGAGGTCGGCCAAGGGCCGACCCTGATGCTGCTGCACGGCGGCACGGGCTCGTGGACGCACTGGGTGCGCAACATCCGGGCGCTGTCGCAGCACTTCCGTCTGGTGCTGCCGGACCTGCCCGGCATGGGCGAATCGCTCGACGTGCCGGACGATTGCGATCTCGATGGCTACGGCGAGTTCCTGCTGGCCGCCGTGGTGGGCGGCCTGGTGCCGGCCGGCGCGCCCTTCCTGGTGGCGGGCTTCTCCTACGGCGGCGTGATGACGGCCTGGCTGGCGGCGCGCATGCCCGAGCGCGTGGCCGGCATCTGCCTGCTCGCACCGGGCGGGTTTCCACCGGGCAGCTGGACGCGGCCGCCCTTGCGCCCGGTGCCGGCGGGCGCCGGCGAGGCCGAGACCAACGCCGTGCACCGACGCAATCTCGGGCTGATGATGATCGGCGACCCGAAGCGGATCGACGAACTGGCCGTCGCGATGCAGCGCCGCAACCACGGCATGGCACGCTTCAAGTCGCGCTTTCTCGGTTACCGCGACACGCTGGGTCCGAGCCTGCGCCAGACCCGTTGCCCGGCGCTGGCCATCCTGCCCGAGCGCGATCCGCTGCCACAACCCGACGTCGCGTCGCGCGCCGCCTACCTGGAACGCACCGCGCCACGCATCACGTGCCGCATCGTTCCCGGCGCCAGCCACTGGGTGGCATTCGAGGCGCCGGACGATGTCAACCGGCTGATGATCGAATTTCTCGGCTCGCGGGGTCGCCGTGACGAGAGCGGCGCGTTCGTCTGAAGGCCGCTACATGCGGAACACGGCGAATTCGGTGGGTTTGGCGGGCGTCCGGCCGGCCACGTCGAGCAGCTGGGCGAGCACGGGGCGGGTCTCGGTCGGGTCGATGACCATGTCGCACCACAGATGGCGAGCCCAGTTCAGC
>JBASTF010000104.1:0-2138 GCA_049274755.1 Rubrivivax sp.
TCATCATGGAGACGCTGCCGGTGGAGCGCATCGAAGCCGGGCTGCCGGCCGCGATCGAGGCGCTGGCGCCCGCCGGCTGGGGCGAGGCCGCACAAGGCATCATGACCACCGACACGCTGCCCAAGGCCGCGTCGCGGCAGCTGCAGATCGGCGGCAAGACCGTCACCATCACCGGCATCAGCAAGGGCGCCGGCATGATCCGCCCCAACATGGCGACGATGCTGGGTTTCATGGCCACCGATGCCGCCATCGCGCCCGAACTGCTGCAGCCGCTGCTGCGCGAAGCGGCCGACCTCAGCTTCAACCGCATCACGATCGACGGCGACACCAGCACCAACGACAGCTTCGTGCTGGTGGCCACGCACCAGGCCGGGCATGCACCCATCACCACGCTGGACAGCGCCGACGGCCGTGCGCTGCGCGATGCGGTCGTCGCCGTGGCGCAGCAGCTGGCCCAGGCCATCGTGCGCGACGGCGAAGGCGCGACCAAGTTCATCACCGTGCAGATCCAGGGTGGGCGCGACGTTCACGAGTGCCAGCTGGCGGCCTACGCCATCGCGCACTCGCCGCTGGTGAAGACGGCGTTTTTTGCCAGCGACCCCAACCTGGGCCGCATCCTCGCCGCCGTGGGTTATGCCGGCATCGCCGACCTGGACCAGGGGCTGATCGACCTCTTCCTCGACGACGTGCACGTGGTGCAGCAGGGCGGGCGCCGCGCCGAATACGAAGAGGCGCAGGGCCAGCGGGTGATGAAAAACAGCGAAATCACCGTGCGGGTGCACCTGCACCGCGGCAGCGCCGAAACCACGGTCTGGACCTGCGACCTCTCGCACGACTACGTCAGCATCAATGCGGACTACCGCTCCTGAAGCGGGCGGCCGCCCCTTGCCGCCGCCGCAGCGGCGCTGTTAGCATCGTGCACCGCAAGCCGCCATCGAGCCCCGATGAACCAGTCGCAACTTCGCCGACACCGCAGCGCCAGCAAGGGCGCCGTGGTCGCGCGTGCGGCCGTGGTGCTGGGGCTGGCGGCCGGCATCGGGCTGCTGCTGTCCGATGCCGCGCCGGCAACGTCGTGGTTCGACGAACCGGACACACTGTCCGGTTGCCCGGCCTCCGGTGCATGGGCACCGCTCGCGGCACTGTAGAACCCTCTCGGCCAGGCCCACAGGCTCCGTCGAGAACTCGGCGGACCTGCTGAACTGTCGTCTCGGCATCTCCTCCGCCCAACGGCCCCACCCGGGCTGGCGTGACGACAGGAGAAGAAGAACATGCTGAGACTTTTGCCCTGGCAGCGCTGGTGGCACCAGTTGCAGATGCGTCTGCAACTGCCGCCCGGCGACCTGCTGCGGGACGCCACCTACCGCCGGCTGTGGACCTCGATCCTGATCAGTTCCTTCGGCGGCCAGGTGACGATGCTGGCGCTGCCGCTGACGGCCGCCGTGCTGCTGCACGCCACACCCACGCAGATGGGCTGGCTGACGGCGGTGGAGATCCTGCCCTTCGTGCTGTTTTCGCTGCCCAGCGGCGTCTGGCTGGACCGGGTGCGCAAGCTGCCGGTCTACATCGTCGGCGAGACCGTCATCGCCATCACCGTGGCCACCGTGCCGCTGGCCTGGTGGCTGGGCTGGCTGTCGATGGGTTGGCTGTACTTCGTCGGCTTTTTCATCGGCACCGTCGCCACCACGGCCGGCAGCGCGGCGCAGATCGTGCTGACCCAGGTGGTGCCGCGCGACCGGCTGGTCGAGGCCCATGCCAAGAACGCGCTGGCGACCTCGGGCGCCGAGGTGGCCGGGCCGGGCTTCGCCGGTTTCCTGATCAAGCTCTTCGGTGCCCCGCTGGCGCTGCTGGTCGACGCCGTGCTGCTGCTGCTGTCGGCCGCCATCCTGCGTGGCATCCACATCACCGAGGTGCGCCGGCCGCGGGCCGACGCCCACTTCGGCCGCGACCTGAAGGCCGGGCTGCGCTTCGTCTTCGAGCACCGCTTGCTGGTGGCGCTGGCCATGGCCGTGGGCACCTGGCAGATGTGCCACAACGCGGCCGTCGTCGTGCAGATCCTGTTTGCGACACGCACGCTGGGGCTGTCGGAGCAGGCCGTGGGCCTGTGTTACGTCGGCATGGGCGCGGGCACCGTGCTGGCC
>JBASTF010000105.1:0-3871 GCA_049274755.1 Rubrivivax sp.
ATCGCGGGTGTCCAGCGCATCGGCGCCGTTGCCCTGGTGGCGGGCCAGCTGCGCCTTCAGCGCGTCGCCGGAGGCCAGCAGCACGTCCACCATCGCCGGCGTCGGCGCCAGCTCGTGGCGGCGCAGCTTGTCCAGCAGCGTCTCCATCTCGTGCGTCAGCTCGGCGACGTCGGTGAAACCGAAGGTCGCCGCGCCGCCCTTGACCGAGTGCGCGCAGCGGAAGATCGCGTTCAGCTCTTCGTCGTCGGCGTTTTCGATGTCGATGGCGAGCAGCTTCTGCTCCATCGTCTCGAGGTTCTCGCCCGCCTCTTCGAAGAAGACCTGGAAAAACTGGCTCAGGTCGATGCCGGCGGACAGGTGTGCGCCTTCGTTGGAAATGTCAGCCATGCCGATGCTCCTGGAACTTGCTCATCTCTTGCCGGTGATTCAGCGGATCACCTTGCCGATGACCTCGACCAGCTTGGCCGGGTCGAAGGGCTTCACCAGCCAGCCGGTGGCGCCCGCGGCGCGGCCGGCCTGCTTCATCTGGTCGCTGCTCTCGGTGGTCAGGATCAGGATCGGCGTGCTCTTGAACTTCGGGTTCTCGCGCAGCTTCTTCGTCAGGCTGATGCCGTCCATGCGCGGCATGTTCTGGTCGGTCAGCACGAGGTTGAAGTCGCGGCTGTTCGCCTTCTCGAAGGCGTCCTGGCCGTCGACGGCCTCGACGACGTTGAAGCCGGCGTTCTTCAGCGTGAAGGACACCATCTGGCGCATCGAGGCGCTGTCATCTACGGCAAGGATCGAGTGCATGGTGGTTTCTTTCTGGAATTTCTGGCGGGAGGGCGATCGTCGGTGGCGGGTTCAGAAGAGCTCGATGGAGCCGGCGTCCATCTCGTCCTGCGTCACGGGGTTGGGGCGCAGAGGCATCTCTTCGACCAGGGCGGCACCGTCCTCGTCGTCGTCGCCCATCGTGTCGCGCGCCAGGCGGTCGGCGCAGTTGCGCAGCCGCTTGGTCGTGTGGTGGACCAGCTGCGAAGCCATGTCCTGGAACTGCATCGCGGTGATCGCGCCGGCCATGTGCTCCATCGCCAGGTGCAGCTTGCCGGCCTGGGCGTCCGAGGCCAGGCCGGCCTCGTGCAGCAGCGACTTCAGCTCGCTGCTGGCGCCGTAGAAGTGGCCCATCAACGAGTCGCAGGCATCCGACAGCAGCCGCTGCAAACGGTCGAGGTCGTTGCTGGCCACCATCAGGTGGTCCTGAAGGTCGGCGGCCGCCAGCAGCGGCATCACGCCGCCAGGGTCGGGAGTCTGGGCTTCCTGGGTCAGCATCGGGGCTTCCGGGTGGGTTGTGCCTGCGACAAAAGTCCGCACCGACCGGCGCAGCATGGGCGTCGGACTGGCACTTCTTCCTGTCTTCCGAGGCATTTTCGGCAGCACCCCGCCGGACATTGAGGGGATGACCTGTGCTTTCCGACCTCATTTCTGTTCGGGGTGGGCGCCTGGGCCATACTTCCGGCCATGAGCGGACCCGCCGCGCCCGTGCAGCTGCTGCACCTCGAAGACTCCGAACCCGACCATGCGCTGGCCATGGCCCAGCTGCGCCGCGGCGGACTGGACGTGCAGGCGGTGCGCATCGAATCGCGTTCCGAGTTCGAAGCGGCGCTGGGCCGGCGCTGGGACCTGATCCTCTCGGACTACAACCTGCCGGGCTTTTCCGGGCTGGAGGCGCTGCAGATGCTGCGCCAGCGCGGCAGCCTGCTGCCCTTCATCCTGGTGTCGGGCGAGATCGGCGAGGACGTGGCGGTCGAGGCCATGCGCAACGGCGCCTCGGACTACCTGCTGAAGAACAATCTGTCGCGGCTGGCGCCGGCGGTGGAACATGCCATCGCCGCCGCCGAGACCCGCCAGGCCCGGCTGCAGGCCGACCGGGAACTGCAGGCTTCGCGGGCGCGGCTGTCGGAACTGGCCCAGCACCTGCAGACCAGCGTCGAAGGCGAGCGCCACGCCATCGCGCGCGAGATCCACGACGATGTCGGCGGGTCGTTGACGGCGCTCAAGTTCGACCTCGACTGGATCGCGCGCCGCACGACGGCGCCCGAGGTGCGGCAGCGGCTGCAGAGTGCGCTGGACACGGTGACGCATGCCATCGAGGCCAGCCAGCGCATCATGCACAACCTGCGGCCGGCCATCCTGGAGCAGGGCCTGGTGGCGGCGCTGCAGTGGATGGCCAGCCGCTTCGAAAAACGCAGCGGTACCGTCTGCGCCTTCCGCACCAGCCATGAAAAGCTCAGCCTGCCGGCCGGTGTGCCGCTGGTGGCGTACCGCACGGCACAGGAGGCGCTCACCAACATCAGCAAACATGCCCAGGCCTCGCGGGTGGGCATCGACCTCTCGCTGACCGGCGGCGTGCTGTCGCTGGAAGTCAGCGACAACGGCCGCGGCCTCAGCGCTGCCGACCTGGCCAAGGCGCAGAGCTTCGGCATCCGCGGCCTGAAGGAGCGGGCGCTCACCGTCGGCGGCTGGGTCGACCTGAGCAGCGGCCCACGTGGCACGACGCTGATCCTGTCGATCCCGCTGGAGGACGGCGCCGACGCGCACGACGCCGACGGCGACAGCGACGACAGCCAGCACGATCCGTCGGCCTGGTCACCCCTGTAGGAACAGCGAGGGCGAGACAGATGATCCGAGTCATGCTCTGCGACGACCATGCGCTGATCCGGCGCGGCATCCGCGACACGCTGGCGGACGCGCCCGACATCCAGGTCGTCGGCGAGGCCGGCGACTACGGCGAGCTGCGTGGTTTGATGCGCACCCTGGCCGCCGGCGGCGGCCAGGACGGCACGGCCGCGGCCTGCGACGTGCTGGTGCTGGACATCAACCTGCCCGGCCGCAGCGGCCTGGATGCGCTGCATGCGCTGAAGGACGAGGGCTCGCCGGTGAAGGTGCTGGTCGTCAGCATGTATCCGGAAGACCAGTATGCGATCCGCGCGCTGCGTGCCGGCGCCTTCGGTTATGTCAACAAGGGCGGCGACCCGCAGATCCTGGTGCAGGCCGTGCGCACCGTGGCCCAGGGCCGCAAGTACGTGACACCCGAGATCGCGCAGATGCTGGTGGAAAGCCTGACGGCACCGACCGTCGAAAGCCCGCACCAGAAACTGAGCGACCGCGAACTGCAGACCCTGGTGATGATCGCCAGCGGCAAACGCCTGGCCGACATCGCCGAGGCCTTGATGCTGTCGCCGAAAACCGTGTCGGTCTACCGCGCCCGGGTGCTGGAAAAGCTGCAGCTGACGAACAACTCCGAGCTGACGGTGTACGCCATCCGCAACGGGCTCGTCGGCGAGTGAACGGGCCGGGTGGCCTGGACGACGCGCAGGCCGCCCGGCGTGCCGGTGCCGACCTGCTGTCGCTGGCGCTGATCGACGCGCGCAACCACACGCTGCGCTGGCTGGCCTTGTTCGAGGCCCAAGGCGCGCTGGAGCGGCGTGATGCAGGGCCTGCCGCGCTGTGGCTGGTGGCCCAGGGCGGTGTCTACCAGGACCTGTGGATCGCCCGCCATGTGCAATGCCAGCGCGGCGAGGGCTGCGATCCGCGCGGCCTGCGGCTGGCGCCGACCGATGCCGCCATCGACGCCTGGCTGGGCGGCGCCAGCATCCCGCCGACGCCCGAGCGTTTGCGTGCCTGGCTGGCCGACACGCTGGAAACCACGCTGGAACTGCTGGGCCAGCTGGAGCACGGCGGCGGCGACGATGTCTCGCTGCACTTCTTCCGCCTGGCGCTGCGCCGCGAAGACCGCCTGGCCGAGGCGCTGGCCGAACGTGCAATCGAGCTGCAGCTGCCGCTGGGCGATCTGCAGACGCTGCTGCCGCTGCGGCCCGAACGCGAGGCGCTGTGG
>JBASTF010000106.1:0-3946 GCA_049274755.1 Rubrivivax sp.
GCCCAGCCCGGCACCGGCGCCGGCACCGGCACCGAGTTCCGACGCCTGAAGCGCGCGACAACAACAACAACGCCACGAAAGCCCGCGTGAAGAAGTACATCCTTGCCGGCCTGCTCGTCTGGCTGCCGCTGGCCATCACCATCTGGGTGCTGGCCTGGCTGCTGGGCGCGCTGAACGGCGTGTTCGAAGGCCTGCTGTCGGCGTCGCAGGCGGTGCTGCCCGAGGCCATGCACGGCAGCCTGGAACAGTTGCGCCACGTGCCCGGCCTGGGCGTGGTGCTGATGGTGCTGGGCCTGCTGCTGACCGGCATGTTTGCCGCCAACTTCGTTGGCCAGTGGTGGTTGCGGCAGTGGGACCGTGTCCTGCACAACATCCCCATCGTCAAGAGCATCTACAGCTCGGTCAAGCAGGTTTCGGACACGCTGTTCTCCAGCAGCGGCAACGCCTTCCGCGAAGCGGTGCTGGTGCAGTACCCGCGCCAGGGTTCCTGGACCATCGCCTTCGTCACCGGCAAGCCCGGTGGTGAGGTGGCGGCGCACCTGGGCGACGACTTCGTCAGCGTCTATGTGCCGACGACGCCGAACCCGACCTCGGGTTTTTTCCTGATGATGCCGCGTGCCGACGTGCGCGAGCTGAAGATGAGCGTCGACGAGGCGCTGAAATACGTCATCTCGATGGGCGTCGTGGCACCCGACGCGGAGCCTGCAGCGGCGCGAAATTGACGGGGCCGGCCGCCAGCGTCGCGAAACGGCCGGTCCTCAGGGTCCTCGACAAGGCCCGCCGCGCGCCACCCCCACACCGACGACAGCAGCGAATTTTTGGAGTGATCCCATGAGAACCACGTACTGCGGCCTGGTCAGCGAAACGCTGATGGACCAGACCGTCACCCTGATGGGCTGGGCCCACCGCCGCCGCGACCATGGCGGCGTGATCTTCATCGACCTGCGCGACCGCGAAGGCCTGGTGCAGGTGGTCTGCGACCCCGACCGCGCCGAGATGTTCAAGGCCGCCGAAGGCGTGCGCAACGAGTTCTGCCTGAAGATCGTCGGCAAGGTGCGTGCGCGCCCGGCCGGCACCGAAAACGCCAACCTCACCAGCGGCAAGATCGAGGTGCTGTGCCACGAGCTCGAGGTGCTGAACGCCAGCGTCACGCCGCCGTTCCCGCTGGACGACGACAACCTCAGCGAAACGGTGCGCCTGACGCACCGCGTGCTGGACCTGCGCCGCCCGCAGATGCAGAAGAACCTGATGCTGCGCTACCGCGTGGCCATCGAGGTGCGCAAGTTCCTCGACGAGCAGGGTTTCATCGACATCGAAACCCCGATGCTGACGAAGAGCACGCCCGAAGGCGCACGCGACTACCTGGTGCCCAGCCGTGTGCACGACGGCATGTTCTTCGCGCTGCCGCAGAGCCCGCAGCTGTTCAAGCAGCTGCTGATGGTGGCCGGCTTCGACCGCTACTACCAGATCACCAAGTGCTTCCGCGACGAGGACCTGCGCGCCGACCGCCAGCCCGAGTTCACGCAGATCGACATCGAGACCAGCTTCCTGGGCGAGCAGGAGATCCGCGCCATCACCGAGGCGATGATCCGCACGGTGTTCCGCAAGACCCTGGGCCTGGAGCTGCCGGTCTACGCCGAGATGAGCTACGCCGAGGCGATGTTCAAGTACGGCAGCGACAAGCCCGACCTGCGCGTGAAGCTGCAGTTCACCGAACTCACCGACGTGATGAAGACGGTGGACTTCAAGGTGTTCTCGGGGCCTGCGACCACCCCGGGTGGCCGCGTCGCGGCCCTCAGGGTGCCCGGTGGCGGCGAGATGAGCCGCGGCGAGATCGACGCCTACACCGAGTTCGTGAAGATCTACGGCGCCAAGGGCCTGGCCTGGATCAAGGTCAACGACGCCGGCAAGGGCCGCGAAGGGCTGCAGAGCCCGATCGTGAAGAACCTGCACGATGCCGCCATCGCCGAGATCATCGCGCGCACCGGCGCACGCAACGGCGACCTGATCTTCTTCGGTGCCGACAAGGCCAAGGTCGTGAACGACGCCATCGGCGCGCTGCGCCTGAAGGTGGGCCACAGCGAGTTCGGCCGCAGCAACGGCCTGTTCGAGGACAAGTGGGCGCCGCTGTGGGTGGTGGACTTCCCGATGTTCGAGTACGACGAGGACGGCAAGCGCTGGAACGCGGTGCACCACCCGTTCACGGCGCCCAAGGACGGCCACGAAGACCTGATGAACACCGACCCCGGTGCCTGCATCGCCAAGGCCTACGACATGGTGCTGAACGGCTGGGAGATCGGTGGCGGGTCCATCCGCATCCACCGCGCCGACGTGCAGGCCAAGGTCTTCGAGGCGCTGGCCATCACGCCCGAGCAGCAGCGCATCAAGTTCGGTTTCCTGCTCGACGCGCTGCAGTACGGCGCGCCGCCGCACGGTGGCCTGGCCTTCGGCCTGGACCGCATCGCGACGCTGATGACGGGCGCCGAAAGCATCCGCGACGTCATCGCCTTCCCGAAGACGCAGCGTGCGCAATGCCTGCTGACCGGCGCGCCCAGCCATGTCGACGAAGCGCAGCTGCGCGAGCTGCACATCCGGCTGAGAAACCCCCAGCCGGTGTGACGACGAAGCGGGGCCCGGGCCCCGCTTCTTTTTTCCGCGCAGTCGTCCTTGCCGAGGCGGCAGTTCAGCGGCTGCGGCGGCGTGATGCGGATGAACTCGGTGTTGTCCGAGGCCAGTTCGCAACCACCGCCAGCACGGCGGTCGCAGGGGCACGGCGTCACGCCGCGTTGTGTCGTGGCGCGGCGATGCTGGCGAGCCGCGATGCCGGCGCCACGACCGCAGGGCACTCCTACAATGGTCCGCGGTGAGCAACAAGCCCTCGAAGATTCCCATCTCGGTGCTGGTCGTCATCCACACGCCGGCGCTGGACGTGCTGCTGATCGAGCGGGCCGACAAACCCGGCTACTGGCAGAGCGTCACCGGTTCGGTGGACCATGTCGACGAGCCGCTGGACCACACCGCGCGGCGCGAGGTCGCCGAGGAAACCGGCATCGCCGGCGGCCTGCTGCGCGACTGGGGCCTGCGCAACGTCTACGAGATCTACCCGGTCTGGCGCCACCGCTACGCGCCTGGCGTCACGCACAACACCGAACATGTGTTCGGCCTCACGGTGCCGGCCGGCGGCGTGGTGACGCTGAACCCGCGTGAACACCTGCAGCACCTGTGGCTGCCCTGGCGCGAGGCTGCGGACCGCTGCTTCAGCCCCAGCAATGCCGAGGCCATCCTGCAGCTGCCGCGTTTTGTCGCGGAGACTGGGCGGCGATGAATCCGCTGCAGTCGACCCAGATGCCGCCGCTGACCAGCATCGGCGCGCTGCGTGTGGCCACCTACAACATCCACAAGGGTGTGCGTGGCCTGGGCCGCGCGAAGCGGCTGGAGATCCACAACCTGGGCCTGGCCGTCGAGTCCTTCGACGCCGACATGGTGTTCCTGCAGGAGGTGCGGCTGTTCAACTCGCAGGAGGCCAGGCGTTTCCAGCGCACCTCCTTCGGCTGGCCCGAACAAGGGCAGGCCGAGTTCCTGGCGCCCGAGGGCTACGAGGTGGCCTACCGCAGCAATGCCGTCACGCGCCATGGTGAACACGGCAACGCGCTGCTGTCGCGCTGGCCCATCGGCGTCATCGGCCACCACGACGTCAGCGACCACCGCTTCGAGCAGCGCGGCCTGCTGCATGTGCCGGTGCAGTGGAACGGCGTCACCGTGCACGCCGTCGTCGTGCATTTCGGGCTCGTGCATGCCAGCCGCGTGCGCCAGGTCGAGCGGCTGGCGCGTTTCATCGAGGCCGAGGTGCCGCACGGGGCGATGCTGGTCGTGGCCGGCGACTTCAACGACTGGGGCGAGAAGCTCGACCCGGCGATGGCCGGCATCGGCCTGCAGCGTGCCGTCG
>JBASTF010000107.1:0-9990 GCA_049274755.1 Rubrivivax sp.
GTGCGGTTGTTCTGGTACCTGCTGCTCGAATGGGGGCGGCGCGGTTTCGACGAAGGGACGCTGGCGCGCCGCGGCATGCTGCAGGCCGCCGAACGCCATCTGCGCCGCGCCATCGCCGACGAAACACTGCGTGCCCGCTTGCGGCCGAACTACCCGCTGGGCTGCAAGCGGCTGATCTACGCCAACGACTTCTACCCGGCGCTGGCGCGGCCGAACGTGGCACTCGTCACCGAGGCAATCAGCCACATCACGGCCAACGGCGTGTGCACGGCCGATGGTGTGGAACATGCCGCCGATGTGCTGGTCTGCGCCACCGGCTTCGACGCCCAGCATTCGCTGCTGGTGCCCATCCAGGGCCGTGGCGGCCGCACACTGGCCGAGGCCTGGGCCGACGGGCCGCAGGCCCACCTGGGGCTGACGGTCGCGGGTTTCCCCAACCTCGTCCTGATGCTGGGGCCCAACACCGCCACCGGCCACACCTCGACCCTGCTGTTCATCGAACCCGGCGTGGCCTGGGCGCTGCGGGCGATGGCCGAGGTGGAACGCCGCGGCCAGCACTGGCTGGACGTGAAGCCGGCCGCGATGTCGGCCTTCAACACGCTGCTGCAGCAGCGGCTGCACCACTCGGTGTGGAACCAGTGCCGCAGCTGGTACCGCGACGCCAACGGCCGCAACACGGCGCTGTTCCCCGGTTTCACCGGGGAATACAAACGCCTGCTGCGCACCCAGAGCTTTGCCGACTTCGAGTTCGGCTGAACGTTGTGGCCTAATTCAGGGTTTTGTCGACGTCAGAAAGCCTGCCATGGCCCAGAAGATCCGTACCGAAGCCGATGCCCGCGCCACGCCCCGCCCCGCCGCCCCCAAGGGCGTGACGATCACGATCAGCCGCGGCCAGAAGAGCAGCCTGGAGCGCGGTTCGCACACGCGCAGCAAGAAGAACCCGGGCAAGCGCGCCAAGTCGGGCGGCTGAACGCCGCCGCGGTGAACACAGCACCGCCGCCATGATCCGCATCACCGAGCTGCGCCTGCCGCTCGACCACGGCGAGGCCGCGCTGCGCCCCGCCGTGTTGTCACGCCTGGGCATCGCCGATGCCGCGCTGCTGGACCTGCAGGTGTTCCGGCGCGCCTGGGACGCACGCAAGCGATCAGCGATCCAGCTGATCTACACGCTGGACTGCAGGCTGGCCGACGAAGCCGGCGTGCTGGCCCGCCATGCCGGCGACCCGCACATCCGCCCGTCGCCGGACACCGCCTACCGCCTTGTCGGCCAGGCGCCGGTGGATTTCTTCGCCGGCGAACGGCCGCGGCCGGTGGTCGTCGGCTTCGGGCCCTGCGGCATCTTCGCGGCCCTGGTCCTGGCGCAGATGGGCTTGCGCCCCATCGTGCTGGAACGCGGCAAGCCGGTGCGCGAACGCACGCAGGACACCTGGGGCCTGTGGCGCCGCGGCGAGCTGAATCCGGAGTCGAACGTGCAGTTCGGCGAAGGCGGCGCCGGCACCTTCAGCGACGGCAAGCTCTGGAGCCAGATCAGCGACCCGCGCCACCTGACGCGCAAGGTGCTCGGCGAGTTCGTGAAGGCCGGCGCGCCGGAGGAAATCCTCTTCATCGCCAAGCCGCACATCGGCACCTTCCGGCTGGTCGGCGTGGTCGAGAAGATGCGCGCCGACATCGAGGCCCTGGGCGGCGAAGTCCGCTTCCAGCAGCAGGTGACCGACCTGTTGATCGAGGACGGGGCACTGCGCGGCCTCACGCTCGCCAGCGGCGAACAGCTGCGCGTGGACCACCTGGTGCTGGCCCTGGGCCACAGCGCGCGCGACACCTTCGCGATGCTGCAGCAGCGTGGCGTGGCGCTGCAGGCCAAGCCCTTTTCGGTGGGCTTGCGCATCGAGCACCCGCAAGGCCTGATCGACCGCGCACGTTTTGGCCCCAATGCCGGCAACCCCATCCTCGGCGCGGCGGACTACAAGCTCGTGCACCACGCAAAAAACGGCCGCAGCGTCTACAGCTTCTGCATGTGCCCTGGGGGCACGGTGGTGGCCGCCACGTCGGAGGCCGGGCGTGTCGTCACCAATGGCATGAGCCAGTATTCGCGCAACGAGCGCAACGCCAACGCCGGCATCGTCGTCGGCATCAATCCGCAGGACTACCGCCAGGACGGTCTGCAGGAAGGCCCGGTGAACCCGCTGGACGGCGTGGTGTTCCAGCGCCAGTGGGAAAGCCGCGCCTACGAGCTGGGCGAAGGCGGCTACCGCGCCCCGGGCCAGCTGATCGTCGACTTCATCCAGGGCCAGCGGTCCCGCGAGTTCGGCCGTGTGCAGCCCTCGTACAAGCCCGGCGTGACCCTCACCGACCTGGCGACCAGCCTGCCCGGCTACGCCATCGCCGCGATCCGCGAAGCGCTGCCGGCCTTCGAACGCCAGATCAAAGGCTTTGCCATGCCCGACGCCGTGCTCACCGGCGTCGAAACCCGCACCTCGTCGCCGCTGCGCATTCCGCGTGGGCGCGACCTGCAGAGCCTGAACGTCAAGGGCCTGTACCCGGCCGGCGAAGGCGCGGGTTATGCCGGCGGCATCATGTCGGCGGGGGTGGACGGCATCGAGGTGGCGGAGGCACTGGCGCGGCAGTTGCTTCCGTCACTGCCGCCAGCAAACTAACGCGCTGAGAGCAGGCCGCGAACGCCCCGGTGCGGGCCGCCGCGCATCTTGACGGTGGCCGCCTTCGCCGCTGCAGGTACCGGCAGCACGCGTTGGCGCAGCAGTTGGTTGCCGATCAGGATGTCGGCGCGCCCGTCGCCGCTCAGTTCGCCGACAGCGAGGGTGCCGCCGGCGTACCCACCCAGGCTCGAGGCCTCGAAAAACTCCTCGCCGCCCGACTCGCCGGTGGCGGTCTGTCGATACAGGCTGACGACACTGTCGCCTTCGTGCGCCAGCACGATGTCCTGGCGGCCATCACCGTCGATATCGACCACCCTCGGCGCCAGTGGATTCAGGCGCGCCGTTCCCACAAAACGCGCGGGCGCCAGTGCGCCCGCTGGTGTCTGCAGCAGGATGCCCAGCGCCGGGTTGCCCCAGCGACGCACGAACACCACGTCGGCGCGGCCATCGCCGTTGGTATCGCCGATGGCGATGTGAAGGCCGCTCACGTTGTCGATCTGCATCGGCTGCACCACGAAGCCACCACCAGCCGACTGCCTGGCGAAGACAAGGCCGCTGCCAACCTCGAGTCCGCCCGACGCCACGATGTCCACGAGGCCGTCATTGTCGATGTCGCCGACTTCGACGGCGTTCAGCGCATAGCCGACGCCATACAGATCCTCAGGTGGCATGAACCCGCCGCCGGCCGCGGGCCGCCACAGCCGCAACTTGCCACCGACGGTGCCGACAAGCGCCGGCCGTGCCTGCCCGGCCAGCGGCACGCTGCGAATCGCGTAGACGCCATCCTGCGTCATCACACCCTGGTTGGACCAGACACCGAGCGACGATTGCCGCGTGACCTGGATGCCGCAGAACACGCTCGAACTCGCGACGTCGAGCAAACCGTCACCATCGAAGTCGGCGATCGCAAGTCCGGTCGGAAAGCAGCCGGCCGTCGTCGGCAACACATCGGCAGCACTGGCCAGCGATCCGTCGGCCTGCCGCCGCAGCACGAGCACCCGAGAACTGCCGCTGGCACTGCCTTCGGCAACAACCACATCCAGCCGCCCATCGGCGTCCAGATCGGCCAACTGCACGGCCGTCGGCACGCCGAGCGCCGGCACCTGCACCGGTGCCGCGAAGCGGCCCGGATCGGCCTTGAACGCGAAGCTGATGTCGTTGCCGATCTGGTTGCCCAGCATGTCGGTCACGAAACGGCTGATCCAGACCGTGTAGCTGGCCCCCTGACGCAGCGGCTGCGACGGCGTCAGCGTCACGTCACGTCCTTGCACTGAAACGCTGACGCCGACACGGTTGCCGAACTCCTCCAGCCAGAAGTTGCTGGCCGTCACGGTGGTCGGGGCCGGCGCTTCGTCGAAGCTCAGCGTGATGGCCGCGCCCAGAGGCACTTCAATGGCGTCACGCAGCGGCGAGCTTGCAACCAGGGTGGGGCCGCTCGCATCAAGCACAAACTGCCAGACGGCCGCGCTGCTCATCGGATTGCCCGCCGTGTCCTCCACCGCGGCTGCGATGGTCGCCGTGTGCAGACCGCTGACCAGCGCGCGGTCGGCAACGAATCGCAATTCGCGGTCGCTGTCCCAGACGAAGTGACCCGGCACCGCGGCACCATCGGGGCCCTGCAGCGTCATGCCGCCTGTCGGCAGCGTGCTGGTTTCCATGGTCTCGCTGAAGGTTGCACGGATCTCGGCCACACGCGTCGTGCTGAGATCTGCCGGCGAGCGAGTGACAACACTCGGCGCGACACGTTCGCTGCGCATCGCGCCGACCTTGAAACTCTGCACCGTCGACTCGACGCGCTCGCTGACGCCATTGCTCACCGTCGAGATGACGCTGCGCACCGGTCCGATGTCGCGTGCATACCAGTCTTCCGCAGTCGAGGTGACACTCAGGCTGCGACCATTGGAGGACAGCGTGAAGCTCTGCGTGATCACGGTGCGTGCATGCAAGGCACGCTCGAAAGTCCCGGTAGGTGTGCTAACGGTCTCGAACCCGACCACGGTGACCTCGATGCGCACGGCCACGGTGTCGGCACGCCCGTCGGCGTCGATGTCGAGGATGCCAGCGATCGTCTTGTCCAGAGACACGAAGCTGCTGCCGACGACGAGCGGGAAGCGCAGCAGTTCGACGTTGCCCAGCGCACGGATGAAAGCATCGTCCGTCGCCGAGGGCACGACCGTCAGCCCACCGGTGGTCTTGACGTACAACTCCTCGAACATGTCCGTCGTCGACTCGCTGCGCAGCACATGGGCCGTGCCAGCAGCGGTGGCCTGGGTGCCAACGACCCGCACCGTGGTCAGATCCGCGCCTTCGGCATAGCGCCAGCGGTCGCCCACGGCCAAAGGAAAGTAGGCAGCACCGTCCACGCTCTCGGCACTGCTGCTGCCGCCGCCGGCACCACCGCCACCGCAAGCGGCGACGCAAGGCAGCATGATGGTGATCAGCACGCGTTTGAGCGCCACGGCAATGCCGGGTGTTTCTCTCATGGACACCATCTCCCTGCGTTATTGTCGTTATGTTATCGCCGCCGCTGCGGCGCGGCCCGAGAACCCTAGAAACTCGGCAAGGTCGCCAGCGACACCCGGCCCGCCGCCGCATCCGCCACGATGCTGTCGCGTTGTTCCCAGCCACGCAGCTTGCCCGGGTTCAGCAGGCCCTGCGGGTCCAGCCGCAGCTTGGCGGCGACGACGTCGGGGTTCACCTGGCCTTGTTTGCCGTCTTCCACCTGCCAGACATGCGGGTTGGCGATGTAGACGCCGGCGTCGCGGTGCATCTGCATGATCTCGTTGAGCCGTGCATCGCTGCTGTAGCGCACCAGCTGCAGCCCCGAGCAGGTCATCGCACCTTCCTTCGTGCGGATGAACTCCAGGTGCACCAAGACCTCGTCGCCCAGTTGCTGGCGCAGCGCCTTGGCCTGCGCCAGGTGGCGCCCGGCCTGGAAACCGCTCTGGATGTAGGTCAGCCCCTTGTCGACCTTCATCGCATGCAGCGTCGTGTGGTTCCAGGTGTATTCGACCAGCGTGCGGTTGCTCTGCTTCACCTCGGCCGCGCTTTTGCGCCAGCTGAGGCTGCCGCCGAACTCGGCCACCAGCTGCAACAGCCCGGGTTCGGCAAACTCGGCCACCAGCACGATGACGGCGTGGCCGCCGGCGCGCATCTGGCCGGCCAGCATCGGCGCCGCCTGCATCAGCAGGTCGGGAATGGGCGCGGCCAGCACGGTGACACTCTTCTTCAGCAGGCCCGGGGCCCCGGCCAGCGCATCGCCGAACTCCAGCGCAGCATCGAAGCTGCCGAAGCAGACGATGGCTTCCAGCCAGGGATGGGCCGGCGCCAGGCCGACCTCGAGTTCCAGCACCAGGCCGTTGGTGCCGTAGACATGGTGCAGCAGCAGCGCTTCCGGCGCCCGCAGTTCCATGGTGCGCGGCTCGGGTTCGATGCTCATGGCCTTCACACCCAGCACATTGCCGGTGCTGGCCAGCGGGCCGTGGTTGATGCTGCCGACACCCCCGAAGCCGCCGCCGTACAGACCGCCCAGCGTGGCACTGCGGAAGGTGCTGGGCACACAGCGCAGCTCCCAGCCCTGGGTTTGTGTCTGGCGGTCCATCTCCATCATGCGGATGCCGGCCTGGGCCCGCGCCACACCAGGCCTGTGCCACAGCAGCTGGTTGTAGGCCGAGAGGTCCAGGATCACGCCGCCATGCAGCGGCATGCACTGGCCGTAGTTGCCGGTGCCGCTGCCGCGCACGGTGATCGGCAACTGCCGCCGCGCACAGCCGGCAACGACGGCACGGATCTCGTCTTCGGTCTTCGGCCTTGCCACCGCATCGGCGCGCAGGCCCTCGAGCTGGCGCTTCAGCACCGGGCTGAACCAGTAGAAGTCCTGGCTCAGGCGCTCGACGCGGCCGTCGGTGATCCACTCGATGCCGGGCGTGGCCTGCACCAGGGCCGTGGTGCCCGCACGCACCTGCTGCGTGTCGAAGCCGCTCACGACAACATGCCTTGCACGAGGCGCTGTGCGTCGGCGCGCAGCTGCGCGAGATCCAGGCCGGGAATGCTGTCGTGTTCGACGACGACACGGCCCTGCACCAGCAGCGCACGCAGTGTCGGCCGGCCGCCGCCGACCACCGGCGCGACGGCGGTGTCATGCAGGCCGAAGTGGCGTGGCTGGTCCAGGTCGTAGACGGCGATGTCGGCGGCCTTGCCGACCTCCAGCGTGCCCACGCCGTCCAGCCCCAGCACCTGGGCGCCGCCGGCGCTGGCGATGTGCAGCACGTCCTCGGCCGTCATCGCGTGCGCCAGTCCACCGGGTTGCGTGCCGCGTGCAGCACCGGCCCGCGGGTCGGCGCGGTGGACCAGCCAGGCCATGTGCACCTCGCTGGCCATGTCGGCCGCTTCGTTCGACGCTGCACCGTCCACCGCCAGCGACACCGGCACACCCAGCGCCAGCGCCTCGGGAATGCGCGCGATGCCCGAACCCAGGCGTGCGTTGCTCTGCGGGCAATGGGCGATGCCGGTGCCGGTCTCGGCGCAGAGCTGCAGTTCGCTGTCGTCCAGGTGCACCATGTGCGCATACCAGACGTCGCGGCCCACCCACTCGTGCCGTTCGACGAACTGCAGCGGCGTGCAGCCATGCACCTCGCGTGCCCAGCGCACGTAGTCGTAGGTCTCCGACAAATGGCTGTGCAGGCGGATGCCCAGGCGCCGCGCTTCGCGGGCCAGCGTTTTCAACTCGCCTTCGCGGCAGCTCCAGTTCGGCGTCGTGATCGCGCTGACGACACGCTGCATCGCCATCGGGCCCGCATCGTGGAAACGCTGCACGTCGTGTTCGACGGCAGCGAGGAAGCCGTCCAGCGTCTCGGGGGCACTCTGCGGCGGCGCGGCGCCGTCGGTCATCGCACGTGCCTGGGTCTGGCCGCCGCGGCAGAGCACAAAGCGCAGGCCCAGCTTCTGCGCTTCTTCGAAGACGATGGCCGAGGCGTCGAAGGGCATGCCGGGGTAGTAGTGATACTGGTGGTCGGCCACCGTGCTGCAGCCCGACAACGCCAGTTCCACCAGGCCCACACGTGCGGCGATGCGCAGCGCCTCGTCACCGTCGAAGAAGCGCCGGTAAGGCACAGGCACGGCCGCCAGCCAGGGCACCAGCGCCAGGTTGATGCCGGCCGGAATGCCCTTCAGCAGGCTCTGGAACAGGTGGTGGTGCGTGTTGACGTAGCCGGGATAGACGACGCAGCCCGTGGCATCCAGCACCTGTTCTCCGGGCTCCGGTGCCAGCGTGCCGATGGCCGTGATGACACCAGCGCGGATGCGCAGGTCGGTGCCGGCCGTGGCACGCATCGCGTCGCGGCGGCCCGTCCACAGATGGGCCGCGCCTTTCAGCAGCAAGTCAGTCATGGTTGGTTTCGCTCTCGTGCCAGCTGCCCAGCGCCCAGCGCGACAGCACCGACATCAGGGCAAACAACAGCACACCGGTGACGGTGATCAGCGCCAGCGCCGCGAACATGCGCGGAATGTTCAGCTGGTAGCCGGCCTGCAGGATCTGGTAGGCCAGGCCGGTGCCGGTGCCGCCGGTGCCGGCGACAAACTCGGCAACGACGGCGCCGATCAGCGCCAGCCCCGAGCTGATGCGCAAGCCCCCGAAAAAGTACGGCAGCGCCGACGGGATGCGCAGCCGCAGCAGCACCTGCAGCCGTGTCGCACGGTTCAGCTTGAAATAGCTCATCAGCCCCGGATTCACGCTGCGCAGCCCCAGCGTGGTGTTGGCGATGATGGGGAACAGCGCCACCAGCGTCGCGCAGATCACCAGCGAAGCCGTCGGGTCCTTGACCCAGATGATGATCAGCGGCGCGATGGCCACGATGGGCGTCACCTGCAGCAGCACAGCATAGGGAAACAGCGCCGTCTCGATCAAACGGCTCTGCACGAAGGCAAACGCAATCAGCACACCGACGATGGTGGCGGCAATGAAGGAAAACAGCGTGATCTTCAGCGTGTTGACCAGGGCGCCGAACAGCAGGCCGGCATCAACCACCAGGGTTTGTGCCACCCGCGCCGGCGATGGCACCAGGAACACCGGAATCTCGAAGCCGACGACCAGACCTTGCCAGGCGGCGACCAGCACCAGGGCCACCAGCAGCGGATAAAAGACCTTTTGCACCTCGGGCTTCATGCCAGCGCCTCGTCGGTGTTGCCGCTGGCGCGCAGCAGGCTGTCCTGCAGGCGCTTGGCGTACTGGCTGAAGCTGGTGCTGACGCGGAAGTCCGGGCCGCGTGGATAGGGTTCGTCGATGACAACCTCCTCCACCACGCGCCCCGGCCGTGCCGCCATCACGACGACGCGGTTGCTCAGGTACACGGCTTCGTGGATGCTGTGCGTGACGAAGACGACGGTGAGCTTCTTCGCCTGCCACAGGTCCAGCAGTTCGCCGTCGAGCCGGTTGCGTGTGATCTCGTCCAGCGCGCCGAAGGGCTCGTCCATCAGCAGCAGCGTCGGCTGCGTCACCAGGCCACGTGCGATCGACACCCGCATCTGCATGCCACCCGAAAGTTCACGCGGCAGGTTCGCTGCGAACTTGTCCAGGCCCACGAGCTTCAGCGCCTCGGCCACACGGCCGTCGGCTTCGGCGCGTGGCACGCCGGCCAGGTCCAGCGGCAGCCGCACGTTGGCCTGCACACGGGCCCAGGGCATCAGCGTCGCTTCCTGGAACACGAAGCTCAACGCGCGCCCGGTGGCTTCGACCTGGTCCACCGGTTTGCGCCACAGCAGCAGCCGGCCGTCGCTGGGCTGCAGCAGGCCGGCCACCATCTTCAGCAGCGTGCTCTTGCCGCAGCCAGAAGGGCCAAGCAAGGTGATGAACTCGCCGTCGCGCACCGTCAGGTCCACCGGCATCAGCGCGCGCGTGCCGTTCGGGTAGGTTTTCTCCGCCGACAGCACCTCGACGGCAGGAACGGCGCCAGTCATGCAGCGACGGTGGTGCGGCGGTACATCTCGGCCAGGTGTTCACCGGCGGTGATGGGGCCGTAACGCGCCGGGTTGTCGGCACTGACACACACGGCCAGCGGCGTGATGCTGGCTTCGGCGTCGAGGTCGAAGAAGTAGGCGATGGACCAGCGGTCGCGGCCGCTCAGCTTGTTCACCACACGGTGCGGCGTCGAACGCCAGCGGTCGTTGGTCCAGCGCGGCATCATGTCGCCGGCGTTGACGACGAAGGCACCGGGAATCGGCGTCACGTCGAACCAGCTGCCGTCGCTGCGCTGCACCTGCAGGCCGCCGGCATCGTCCTGCGCCAGCAGCGTCACCGCGCCCCAGTCGGTGTGGGCACCGCAGCCGATCTGCCCCGGCG
>JBASTF010000108.1:0-2900 GCA_049274755.1 Rubrivivax sp.
CGTCCGTCGCGAGCGCCGGCTCGCCTGCCGGTTGGTAGCGCGCGGTCTGCCCCCAGGCGCGGCGACGGCGCTGCTGTGGCTCGTGAAGCTGGCCGTGCTGGGAGTACTGCTGTACGCCGCGTTCTGGCTGGCGCTCCTGCTGGTATTCGCGGTCGCCGCCGCCTGGGCCATGCAGCACGGCACCGCGGACCAGGAAGAACCCGACCTGCTGAATCGCCAGGCCGAGGAACGCGATCACCGCGAAGGCCTCTTCTACCACCCCGCATCCTACAACGACGATCCCGATCCTCGATTCGAGGACGACTGATCCCGGTCGCGCTACTTCTTGCCGGGACTCGCCGCACTGATCAGGATGCCTGAGCCCCTGCCTCCCGCCTGCGCCGCATCCCTGGTGCCCGCGGCCAGTCCCTGCAAGAAGTTGCCGGCCCGGATGCCCGTCCAGGCCAGTGCCGTCACCCAGAACGCGGGGAGCACCAGGAACATCGTTGCGAGCACGTAGTTGAGCAACATGTCGCCGAATGCGTTGTTCAGCCCGATCAATGGATCGAAATTGCTGTGCGGCCGATTCCAGCCGAATCCCCAGCCATAGAGCGCATCCAAAATGGTCGAGTCGATCCACCTGGCCAACTGGAACCAGAAGTCCACGAAGAAGAGCGCGAACTGCACCACGCTGACGGTCACCAAGGTCTTGAGGTCATAGGTGCCAACCAGGAGCGCGAGCGGAATGCAGATCACCAACGCCATCTTCAGCAGCGCCAGCACCATCGGCAGTGCTTGCCGCATCACGTCCATCGCAGGAAAGAAGCCCAGCGCACCGACCGTCATGCCGACGTCGCTCGCAGCGCGCGTGACGATGTTCGGCAACGTCATCTCGATCTGCCCGCCGTAGTCGGAATAGACCGCACCCTGGTTCAACTTCTGCTGCCGCGGCGACGCGATCGCGCGGATCACAGAGTCATCCACCTGATCCCGACTCAGGAAGCCGGCCCACCCCGCAACACGCGTCAGCAAGCTGGGGTCCACCTGTTGCAGTAGCCGCGAGCGCAGCCCATTGCCGTCCGACCACCACTGCCGGCAGGTTGGATAGCCGGCGCCGCTGGGCACCTCGGCCAGGCCGGCATCGCGATTGCTGTCGTAGGGCCAACCCTCGCGGGGGGACCTGGAGCGATAGGTGTCGTAGAAGCCCGGCGTGTCCACGAAGAAGCGCGAGCCGATCCAGGTGACGTCGTGCATCTGCTCCTCGGTGAGATCGGGACGGTCCATGAACAGCCGCGCACGCGCAGGCCCGTAGCAGTTGTGGGTGAAGTCGGCCACCTCCTGGGCCAGCACCGGGTCGGCGATGCGCGTGTTGTCGATGTCCATGCGGATCTGTCGCAGGTCCGTCCCACACGGAATGGCCGCGACGGATGCGCCCGTCACCGCGCGCGAGATCGCGTGCATGAAGAACCACCACACCGGCACCCGCGCCGACTGATTGTTGAGCGTGCTGAACGACTGCGACCAGCCCGTCTCCGAAGGCTCCGGCACGTTGACCTGGCATTGCGCCGAGCGTGAGCGATCGAACTGCAGCGTGGTGAAATCGACGTCGATGAACGGGATGCCCGCGAACATGATGACGACGATCGCGACGAAGACGCGGTTCTCGATACGGGCCGAACTCAGCACGCCCTTGTTACCTTCGTCCGCGCCTTCGGCTCGTGCCTTGAGCCATTCCTGGATCACGATCGCCAGGAAGGGAATCGCGAACACGCCGCTGGCGACCAGCACGTTCCAGACGCCGTTGTGGACAATCCACGAAACCAGCGTCAGGTAGTACTCCAGGTAGTCGGTCGTGTAGAGGGTCATGGGGGACTCCGGCTCATCCGGCCTGCATGAATTGGCTGACTTCCAGCGCGACGACCGCGAGCACCGCGGCCACCTCCACGCGCAGCAGGCGCTGGCGCGCGCCGCCTTCCGGCTCCCGTGCGTGCAGGCGCCGGCGCATCCACAGCCAGCCGTAGACCGTGACGGCATAGAGCAGCAACCGCCAGACCAGGAACCAGCCCGCGTGCGCATCCATCCACTGTCGCCAGCCGTCGATGCCGCCGGCCATGCGGATGCCGACCAGGTTGACCACGGCGGCGGCGATCAGCACCAGGACCAGTACCAGCAACGCCAGCAGCGCGCGGGCACTGTAGCGGCGGACGGCGACCCAGCTCACGGGTTGTTCCCGCTCGGTGGTCGTTGCAACTCGTCGATCCGGTTGCGGGTCGGATCGCCCTCGTAGATGCCGCGCGAGCCGGTCGAGCGCGTGCTGTGCCGCTGGATGATGGCGGTCGGCGAGTTGCTCGCCAGTTCGCGGCGCAGTTCGAGCTCCGTCTTCAGGTTGAGGATCTCGCGGTCAAGGATGTCGCTCTCGTGGGAGACGGCCTTCTGCGCCAGTTCGTTGGCAGAGACGTTGGGCTCCTTGCGCCCGGTCAACAGCGTGCGCTGCAGTAGCAGTGCCTTCTCCAGCACGCTCGCCAGCGCCACCTCCGACGCGAGGCGCCTGGCCAGGATGTCTTGGTCGGGCTCGTCGCGCAGCGCTTCGATCACGCCGCGCGTGATCGGCAGGGACGCGGCGCTGGCGTCCTGCAGATTGGCGAAGCTGGTCGGCCGGCTGCCGGCCACCAGTTCCTGTAGCGCTTGCAGCTTGGCTTCGTACTCCTCCTGGATCAGCGGCGTCAGGCCGACGCCCGGCGTGGTCGTCGTCTTGGTGCAGGACTCGCAGGTGCGCTGCTCCTGCTCGCCCAGCACGCGCACGGCCCAGGCGGCCGCGTCGTCGGGCGAGCGCCAGGTCTCGCAGGCCAGGTTACCGTTGCAACTGCCGGGGTCGATGCTGCCGGTGGCGGCGACGTCGCGGCCGTTGAGCAGGTTGTAGC
>JBASTF010000109.1:0-2519 GCA_049274755.1 Rubrivivax sp.
CACGGCCGGCATCGCCTACCTCCGTGGGCCGCTGCTGGTGCGCTGCAACCTGCGCTTCGAACGCATGCTGGGCTTCGAGCCCGGCGCCGCGGCCGGTGCGTCGCTGGAAGAGGTGCTGGGCCGCCGCCCCGAGAGCCTGCAGGTGCTGGAAGGCGCCACCGCGGCGCTGGCCGCCGGCAAACCCTTCGAAGCCGAACTGCCGGCGGGCATGGGCACGATCAACGGCCGGCCGCAGCCGATCTGGTATTCGCTGTCGGTGCGCCGCGCCGAGCCCTCGCGCGACGAGCTCGAGGCCGTGGCCGTGCTGACCGACATCTCGCGGCTGAAGTCGCAGCAGGCCGAGCTGGAAACGCTGCTGCGCGAACGCGAGCTGATGTTCAGCCTCTCGGAAGTGGGCATCGTCTACCTGCGCGGCCGCCGCATCGAACGCGCCAACCAGGCGATGGCGCGGCTGACCGGCTACGCCCCGCCGGAGCTGACCCTGCTGGACGGCGCCGAGCTCTACGACAGCGCCCGCGACTGTGTCGAGTTCGAGGCCCAGATCGCCCAGGGCCTGCGCAGCCAGGGCCGCTTCAGCGGCGAACGCCGGCTGCGCCGCCGCGACGGCAGCGCGATCTGGGTGCAGGTGTCGGTGCGGCCGGTGGACCCGGCCGACGACGAGGCCGGCGTCATCTGCAGCTTCGTCGACGTCGACGAACGCCGGCGTGCGCGTGAGTCGCTGGCGGTGCAGGCGGAGCGCACACGCGCGATCCTGAACTCTGTGCTGGTCGGCATCGTCACCGTCAGCGACAGCGGCATCGAGTGGATGAACCGCTCGGCGCGGCGCATGTTTGCCGGCGAGCTGGCCGATTTCGTCGGCGAGCCCATCGCCATCGTCGCGCCGCCCGATGCACCCGACCACCCGCTGCGCCGCGACGACTGGCTGCAGCGCCTGCAGGAAGGCCAGGCCGAGACCTTCGAGTGCCGGTTGAAGGCGCGCGACGGGCGCGAGTTCTGGGTCGTCGGCAATGCCGTCGTTACCGGGCAGGAGTCGCGCGGCCGCCAGCTGACCTTCGCGCTGCTGGACATCGAACGCCGGCGCCAGGCCGAGGTGGCGATTGCCCAGGCGCAGGACTCGCTGCAGCGGGTGATCGAGACCGCGCCGCTGGCGATTGCGCTGTTCGACGCGCAGACCCTGCGTGTGCTGCAGCTCAACCAGATGGCGGCCACACACTTCGGGCTGCCGCAGGAGCCGCTGCGCGGCTGGCTGGAAGCCGCAGCCGCCGGCAATGAAACGCAGCGCCATGAACTGCCCGACGGCCAGCGGGTCTGGGACACACGCATCGTGCCGCTGCCGTCGACGGCCGGCGGCGGCGCGCCCCAGGTGCTGCTGGTGGCCAGCGACGTCACCGAGCAGCGTGCCGCCGAACAGGCGCGGCTGCAGGCCGCGATCGCGCAGCGCGAGGTGCTGGTGCGCGAGGTGCACCACCGCATCAAGAACAACCTGCAGGGTGTGGCCGGCCTGCTGCAGCAGAACGCGCAGCGCCACCCCGAGGTGGCGACCATGCTGTCCGAGGCCGTGGGCCAGGTGCAGGCCATCGCCCAGGTCTACGGGCTGCAGGTGGGCAGTGGCGGGCCGCTGCGCATGGTGCGTGTCATCGAGGCCATCACGCAGTCGGTGCAGCGCACCTTCGGCCGCACGATCCGCTTCAGCGCACTGGGCGACGCCGCGGCGCACCAGCTGCCCGAGGCCGAGGCGATTCCGATTGCGCTGACCGTCAACGAGCTGCTGACCAATGCCATCAAACATTCGGCCAGCGGCGACGTGCGCTGCAGCGTGGCCGCGGCCGCCGGCGGCGACGAGGTCGTCATCGAGATCCACAACCAGGCACAGCTGAAGCCCGGCTTCGACCTGGCCCTTGTGCCGGGCGGCGTTTCGGGCCTGGGCCTGGTGCGTGCGCTGCTGCCGCGGCGCAGTTCGGTGCTGGCCATCGAGCAGCAGGGCGACGAGGTGCTGGCACGTGTGCTGCTGAAGCCGCCCAGCGTGCGCCGGGACGCATAATGGGCGATTCTCCGCAGCCCGCACAGCGACCGTGAACCTGCCAGCCGACCACCAGCGGAAGGGACGCATCCTCGTCGTCGACGACGACCGCCTCGTGCTGGCCACGGTGACC
The DNA here is from genome assembly GCA_049274755.1 of Rubrivivax sp. Taxonomy (GTDB): domain Bacteria; phylum Pseudomonadota; class Gammaproteobacteria; order Burkholderiales; family Burkholderiaceae_C; genus Rubrivivax. The sequence continues at coordinate 2,154 of JBASTF010000109.1, forward strand.
CATGGCTTGTCGCAGGCCGGCTACGAGGTCATCGACGCCGACAACGGCGACGACGCCATCCTGCTGGCACGCCAGCAGAAGCCCGAGCTGGCGCTGCTGGACATCCGCATGGAAGGCAAAAGCGGCTTCGACGTCGCCGAGTACCTGCGCGATGTCTGCCACATCCCCTTCATGTTCCTGTCGGCCTTTGCCGATGCGGCGACGATCGCCCAGGTCGAGCGCCTGGGCGCCGTGGCCTACATGGTGAAGCCGCTGGACGTGGGCCAGATCGTGCCCACCGTCGAGGCCGCTTTCCTGCGCCTGCGCACCGGGACGCAGCCGGCGCTGGCGCCGGCCCCGGCGGCCAACGACCCGATGCCGGTGCGG
>JBASTF010000110.1:0-1846 GCA_049274755.1 Rubrivivax sp.
GGTCCTGCGGCGCCACCGTCAAGCCGCAGCCGGCTTCGGCCACCGGGTCGTTGCCGGCTTCCACCGCATGCAGCACGGCGCGCCGCGCCATCATGTAGTCCATCAGCTTGTTCGGCGCGATGCCGAAGCGGTAGATCGGCACACGCTGCCAGCCGATGTAGGCGATGTCGACACGGGCCAGGAAGGCCGGCACCTGGGCCTTGGGAATCGGCGGCAGGAGCTGCACGTTGCTGAGCCCTTCGTCGGCCACACGCTGCGCCAGCCGTGCCTGTTCGTGGCCGCTGCCGACCAGCACGAAACGCAGCCGCGGCTCGCCCTGCAGCAGCTTGGCCGCGTCGAGCAAGGTGTCCAGCGCATTCGGCAAGCCCATCGAGCCGGCATAACCGACCACCAGGCCATCGCCCCGCAGCGCCTGCGCCACGTCCTCGCGCAGCGCTGCCAGGCTCTCGTCGGCCCACTCGTCCAGCGTGATGCCATTGGGCACGATGGCGAGCTTGTTCAGGTCCAGCCCACGCGAGGCCATGTAGCCATGCACCTTGGGCAGCATCGAGATCACATGGTCGGCGTGCTGGTAGGCCGCGTCCTCGGCCGCCTGCACCAGCAGGATGAAGGGGTGGCGGCGCGACATGCCGGAGAGCTCGATCGGGCTCAGCGGCCACAGGTCGTGCACCTCGTAGACCAGCTTCGCGCGCGCCCGCCTGGCGATGCGGCGTGCCACCCAGATGTCCATCGGATAGGTGCTGGACGCAATGACGACGTCGGGTCTGAACGCGTGCAGCAGCCGCGGCGTGTCGCGCCACACGGCCTGCAGAAAGGCCCAGATGTTTTTCACCCGGCCCAGGCCGTTGCCGGCATAGGGCGGCGTGGCGTAGAAGCGGTAGGCGATGCCGTCGACGACGCTGTCGCCCGCCGGCGGCTGCGTGGCCCGCACATGCGAGAAGTCGGCCGCCAGCATCTGCACCGCATGGCCGCTGCGCACCCATTCCCGCGCCAGGTAGTAGGGCCGGTACTCCATGCCCAGGGCCGGGCTGCCGGCGTAGTGGTTGATGTAGAGGATGTTCATGCCAGCGCCTGCAGGCGTTCGACAAACCGCTGCACACAAGGGGCAAACAACGCGTGCTGCTGCACCCAGGCGCGATTGTCGGCGGCGACGGCGGCGGCCCGCGCCAACAGCGGCTGCAGCCGCCGGGCCGACAGCGGTTCGCCATCGGCCAGCAGGATGCCGTTGTCACCGTCGCGCACCAGCTCGCGGTTGGCCGGCAGGTCCGAGAGGATGGGGATGCAGCCCTGGGCCATGGCCTCCAGCACCGAAACCGCCACCGAGTCGCTGCGCGGCAGGCTGAGGTACCAGCGCGCGGCGGCGTAGTGGCCGGCCTGCGTGCCGGCATCGAGCCGGCCGACGAATTGCACGCCGGCCGGTGCCCGGGCTTCGAGCGCGCTGCGCAGCGAACCGTCGTTGGCGACGACGAGGTGCTTGTCCGGCCAGCCGTCCAGCGCGGCAAAGGCCTGCAGCACATGTTCCGGCGCGTAGATCGGCTCCAGGCCGCGGTTGGCGAAAAACAGCCCGTCGTTCTTGGCCGGCGGCTCGGGCGGCATCGCCTCCAGCCCAAACGGGAACACCAGCACCTCGCCGGCACCGAGTTCACGCATGCGCGTGGCCATCACCTGCGAATCGCTGGTGCTCAGGGCACAGGCCTTCAGCACACGCCGTGTGGTGTGCCGCAGCAAGGCACTGCGCTGCGGCGCCACCAGGATGTCGCTGCCCCAGGCCGAGGCCACGAGCTGCCCACGCACGCCGCAGACACGCTGCGCCAGCCAGGCCAGCGTGCCGTGCGACGTGAGGTAG
>JBASTF010000111.1:0-2287 GCA_049274755.1 Rubrivivax sp.
GTGACAAACAGCGTGCGCAGGTCGGGGCCGCCTAAACAAGGCATGGTCGGGCAGCGCACCGGCAGCGGCACGGCCTGCAGCACCTGGCCGTCGGGCGCAAAACGCAGCAGGCGCTGGCCTTCGAACATCGCCGCCCAGTAACAGCCTTCGGCATCGACCGCGGCGCCGTCGGGGCGGCCGCCATAAGTGGCCAGGTCTTGCCCTGCCACCTTGCGCGGGAAGGCCGCGAACTCGCGCTGGCGCGACAGCGTGCCGTCGACGGGGTCGAAGTCGAAGGCGAAGATGCGGTGCTGGTGCGTGTCGCTCCAGTACATCGTGCGGCCGTCGGGGCTCCAGGCCAGGCCGTTGCTGACGCTGATGCCGGCGGCCTGCCGGTCCAGCCGCTGGCCGTTCCAGCGGTACAGCGCCGAACGCGCCGGCTCACGCGGGTCGCAGATCGTGCCGACCCAGAAGCGGCCCTGCGGGTCGGCCTTGCCGTCGTTGAAGCGCTGGTCGGCGGTGTCGTAGGGCGCTTCGACCAGCGCTGTGCAGCGGGCGCTGGCGGGGTCGAACACCACGAGGCCGCTGCGCAGCGCCAGCAGCAGCGTGCCGTCGGGCAGCGGCGCGCAGCTGCCGGGTTCTTCGTCGAAGGACCATTGTTCGTGCCGGCCGCTGGCCGTGGTCCAGCGGTTCAGCTGCCGGCCCGGGATGTCGCACCAGACCAGCGCAGCCTGCTCGGGCAGCCACACCGGCGACTCGCCCAGCAGCGAGGGCGGCACCGGCAGCGCCTGGAAGGCCGGCACCGTCGCCGTTGCCATCAGACCCGGCCGACTTCGAGCTTCATCCAGCCGTCGAACGCAGCGCCAGCGGCCACGCTGCGCAGCCCGTGCTGTGCCGGCTCGGCCATGTGGATGGCGTTGCTGACATGGCTGACCGGCTCGACGCAGTAATAGGGCTTGGTGTCGGGCGTGAAGACCACGAGATAGGGCAGGGACGAAGTCAGCCGCATCGACAGCTTGTCGTCGCGGATGCGCGCCGGCCCGCGCCAGCCTTCGAAGCAGTGGTCGAAGCCCAGGTGGGCGACGTCGCCGTCGATGCCGCCGGGCTGCGGCACCTTGCGTGTGGGCAGGCCGCTGGCGTCGCTGTCCCAGCGGTCGGTGAGCTCGATGTGCAGCCGGCTGTGCGGCCGCTTCGGGAAATACGGGTGCCAGCCCAGGCCCACCGGCTGCGGGTGCGCCGCGCTGTTCGTGAACACCAGGTGTACTTCCAGCGCCTCGGGTGTCAGCACGAAGCGCTGCTTGACGGCGAAGGCAAAGGGCCAGTGCGCGTCGGGCTGGTGTTCGTAGCCGAGTTCGGCGCTGTGCGCCGATTGCTGCAGCACGGTCCAGGGCCGCTGCCAGGCCACGCCGTGCACCGAATGCGGGTTGTCGTCGAAGTTCTGCGCCGTCGTGTGGTCGGTGCCCAGCCAGCGGAAGCGCCGGTAGCCCAGGCGGTTGGAATACGGCACCAGCGGATAACAGCCCGACAGCCGTGCGCCCGACAGCTCGGCAGGTTCGCTGCTGCGCAGCACCTGCAGGTCGCCGAGCCAGAGCCCGGCGATGCTGGCGCCGAGATCGGGGCGCAGAGCCAGGCGCAGCTCGCCGGCACGCAGTTCGACGGAGGTGGAAGCAGCAGTCATCGTGGCGGGTCTTTCAGTAGCGCGAGAGGTGGCGGGTCGAACCGTCGTTCAGGTCGGCGCGCAGGTAGTGCGCGCCGGGAATGGGGTTGTAGTAGTAGGGCGGGATCTCCTCGAAGCCCAGCGCTTCGTAGAGGCCGCGCGCCGTTTCCATGTCGTCCAGCGTGTCCAGCAGCATGTTCGAGTAGCCGGCCTGCGCGGCGCGGTCGAGCAGCGCCTGCGCCAGCAGCCGGCCCAGGCCGAAGCCGCGGAAGGCACGTTTGACGTACAGGCGCTTCATCTCGCAGGCGTTGGCGTAGTCCACGTCGGCCAGCGGGCGCATCGCGCCGCAGCCGGCGAGCGCACCGTCGACGAAGGCCAGCAGCAGTGCACCACCGGGTTCGGCGTAGTCGCCGGGCAGGCCCGCGAGCTCGTCCTCGAAGTTCTGGAAACACAGGTCGATGCCCAGGCCGGCAGCGTATTCGCGGAAGATCTCGCGTGTGGCTTCCAGCAGCGCCGGGGTGTCGGCATCGACGATGCGGATCTGCGGTGCACTGCGCTCGGCGCTGCCGTTGTCCACTCAGCCTCCCAGCGACACCACCCAGCCCACCAGCGCTGCGCAGCCGGCGGCCAGCGCCAGCGCCAGCAGCCGCG
>JBASTF010000112.1:0-10518 GCA_049274755.1 Rubrivivax sp.
GTGCCGGTGGTGCCGGCGGTGCGGCATCCGGCGCGGCCGGCCCACGCGCCGCCGTGGCCTGAGCAGCGAGCGAGAAGCAGGAGGCGCAGCATGCGACTGTCGGAAATCTCGATCCGCCGCCCGGTGCTGGCCAGCGTGATGTCGCTGCTGCTGGTGCTGATCGGCCTGGTGTCGTTCAAGCAGATCAGCCTGCGTGAATACCCACGCATCGACGAGCCCGTCGTCACCGTCAACACACGGCTGCTCGGGGCCTCGTCCGAGGTCATCGAGTCGCAGGTCACGAAGCCGCTGGAAGACTCGATCGCCGGCATCGACGGCGTCGACATCATCACCTCGATCTCGCGCACCGAACAAAGCCAGATCTCGGTGCGCTTCAAGCTCAGCAAGGACCCCGACACCGCGGCCGCCGAGGTGCGCGACCGGGTTTCCCGGGTGCGCGGCCGGCTGCCCGATGCGGTGGACGAGCCCATCATCGCCAAGGTCGAGGCCGATGCCACGCCGACGATCTGGCTGGCCTTCACCAGCGAACAGCTGGACCCGCTGCAACTGACCGACCTGGTCAACCGCATCGTCAAGCCGCGGCTGCAGACGGTGCCCGGTGTCGCCGACGTGCAGATCGGCGGCGACCGGCGTTATGCGATGCGCATCTGGCTCGACGCCGACCGCCTGGCCGCCTACCGGCTGACGGTGCAGGACGTCGAGGACGCGCTGCGCCGCCAGAACCTGGAAGTGCCGGCCGGCCGCATCGAAAGCCGGCAGCGCGAGTTCAACGTCACCGCGCGCACCGACCTGAACACGGTGGCCCAGTTCAACGAGATCGCGCTGAAGACCTCGGCCGGTGGCTACACGGTACGGATGCGCGATGTGGCGCGTGTCGAAGAAGCCGCGGCCAGCGAACGTTCGCGCGTGCGGCTGAACGGCGTGCCCTCGGTCAGCACCGGCGTGATCCGCAACGCCACGGCCAACCCGCTGGACGTGTCCGAAGGCGTGCGTGCGCTGATGCCGCAGATCCAGCGCGACCTGCCGGACTCGGTGAAGGTGCTGCAGGCCAACGACAACTCGGTGTTCATCGACCGCTCGATCAAGGCCGTCTACCAGACGGTGCTCGAGGCCGTGGTGCTGGTGGCCCTGGTGGTGTTCGTGTTCCTGCGCACGCTGCGCGCCAGCTTCATTCCGCTGGTGACGATTCCGGTCAGCCTGATCGGCAGCTTCATGCTGATCGGCGCCGCCGGCTTCACGATCAACACGCTGACGCTGCTGGCCCTGGTGCTGGCCATCGGCCTGGTGGTCGACGACGCCATCGTCGTGCTGGAGAACATCTTCCGCCACATCGAGGAAGGGCTGACACCCTTCCAGGCGGCGCTGAAGGGTGTGCGCGAGATCAGCTTCGCCGTCGTGGCGATGACGCTGACGCTGGCCGCGGTGTTCGCGCCTCTGGCCTTCACGCCGGGCCGCACCGGGCGGCTGTTCGGCGAGTTTGCGCTGACGCTGGCCGGCGCCGTCATCGTCTCAGGCTTCGTCGCGCTGACGCTGACGCCGATGCTGTGCAGCAAGCTGCTGCGCCACAACCCGGCGCCGAACCGTTTCGACCGTGGCATGGAGCGTGTGCTGGTCGGCCTGACGAACGGCTATGCCAAGGCGCTGTCGGCCTCGCTGCGGGTGCGCTGGCTGGTCGTGCTGCTGATGCTGGCCTCGGGTGCCACCAGCTACTGGCTGTTCATCACCGCCAAGAGCGAGCTGGCGCCGATCGAAGACCGCGGCGTCATCATCATGCCGGTGCGCGCCCCCGATGGCTCGACGCTGGACTTCACCGCACGGTATCTCGACGCGCTGGACAACATCGCCTCGACCTACCCCGAGTTCGACCGCCGCTTCATGTTCCAGGGTGGTGGCCAGGTCAGCACGGCCTCGGCCGTGCTGCGCACGGTGGACTGGACCGAGCGCCAGCAGACGACGCAGGAACTGGCGCGTTCGCTGCTGCCCAAGGTGTCGTCGCTGCCCGGCATCAACGTCTTCCCGATCACGCCGCCCAGCCTGGGCCAGGGCTTCCGCGAACGGCCGGTGAACTTCGTCATCGTCAGCGGCGACAGCTACGCCAACATGGCGCGTGTCTCGCAGCAGCTGATTGCCGAGATGGGCAAGAACCCGGGTTTCGTGCAGATCGACAACGACCTGCAGCTGAACAAGCCCGAGATCTTCATGGAGGTGGACCGCCAGCGTGCCGCCGACATGGGCGTGTCGGTGGAAGCCGTGGCGCGCACCGTCGAAACCATGCTGGGCAGCCGTGCCGTCACCCGCTACAAACGCGACGCCGAGCAGTACGACGTGATGGTGCAGACCGGCACCGCCGGCCGCACGACGCCCGAGGACATCGAAAAGCTGTTCGTGCGCGGCCGCAACGACACGATGGTGCCGCTGTCCAGCCTGGTGAAGGTGCGTGAATCGGTGAGCCCGCGCGAGCTGAACCACTTCAACCAGCGCCGCTCGGTGGCCATCACGGCCGGCCTGGCGCCGAACTACGCGCTGGGCGAGGCGCTGCAGTTCATGGATGCCACGGCGGCCAAGGTGCTGCCCCAGGGCTATTCCAGCGAACTCAACGGCGTCAGCCGCGAGTTCCGCTCGTCCTCGGGCGCGCTGGGCCTGGTGTTCGTGCTGGCGCTGCTGTTCATCTTCCTGGTGCTGAGCGCGCAGTTCGAGAGTTTCATCGACCCCTTCGTGATCCTGCTGGCCGTGCCCTTGTCGATGGTGGGCGCGCTGGCGGCGCTGCAGCTCTCGGGCGGCACGCTGAACGTGTATTCGCAGATCGGGCTGATCACGCTGGTGGGCCTGATCACCAAACACGGCATCCTGATCGTCGAGTTCTCGAACCAGTTGCGCCAGCAGGGGCGCGACACGGTGCAGGCCGTCGTCGAAGCCGCCAGCCTGCGGCTGCGGCCCATCCTGATGACCACCGGCGCCATGGTGCTGGGCGCGCTGCCGCTGGCCCTGGCCAGCGGTGCCGGCGCCGAGAGCCGGCGCCAGATCGGCTGGGTCATCGTCGGTGGCATGAGCCTGGGCACGCTGCTGACGATCTTCGTCGTGCCGACGATCTACACCTTGTTTGCGCGCAAGAAGGTGCCGGGAGAGATCACAACGCCGGACACCGAAGACGGCGGCGCGCACGGGCATCCGCAGCCACACGCCGCGGATTGACGCTGTGTCGGGGGCTCAGCCGCCGATGTAGTGCATCTCGACGCGGCGTTCGCCCGAACCCGCGTCGGCCTGCATCGCGCTGCGCAGCTCCGAATAACGGTCGTCGCGGCCGTTCCAGATCAGGCCGATGGCGCCGGCGATCTGCGCGTCGCTGTAGCCGCCGCGCAGCAGGGCCCGCAGATCGTGGCCGCGGCTGGCGAACAGGCACAGGAAGAGCTTGCCTTCGGTGGACAGCCGGGCACGGTTGCAGTCGTGGCAGAAGGCCTGCGTGACGCTGCTGATGACGCCGACTTCGCCGCCGCCGTCACGGTAGCGCCAGCGCTGCGCCGTTTCGCCAGGGGCGCTGGCCTGCAGCGGCTCCAGCGGGAAGGCAGCGTGCAGGCGCGCGATCACCTGGCTCGACGGCAGCACCTCGTCCATGCGCCAGCCGTTGGTGGCGCCCACGTCCATGTACTCGATGAAACGCAGCACCACGCCGGGGCCGCAGTGCTCGCGCACATGGCGCGCCAGCGGCACGATCTCGTGGTCGTTGGTGCCGCGCTTGACGACCATGTTGATCTTCACCGGCGCCAGCCCGACCTTCAGCGCGGCTTCGATGCCGCGCAGCACGTCGGCCACCGGAAAGTCGACATCGTTCATGCGCCGGAAGATGCCGTCGTCCAGCGCGTCCAGGCTCACCGTCACACGCTGCAGGCCGGCGTCGCGCAATGCCTGGGCCTTGCGTGCCAGCAGCGAGCCGTTGGTCGTCAGCGTGATGTCCAGTGCCTCGCCGGCCGGTGTGCGCAGCGCGGCCAGCTGGGCGATCAGCACTTCCAGGTGCTTGCGCAGCAGCGGCTCGCCGCCGGTCAGCCGCAGCTTGTGCACGCCATGGGCGACAAACAGCCGCGCCGCGCGTGTGATCTCCTCGAAGCTCAGCAGCGAGCTCTGCGGCAGGAACTTGTAGTCCCGGTCGAAGACCTCCTTGGGCATGCAGTAGCTGCAGCGGAAATTGCAGCGGTCGGTGACCGAGATGCGCAGGTCGTGCAGCGGCCGGCCCAGCCGGTCCGACAGCAGGCCCGTGGGCGCGGCCGGCAAGGCCGGCACGGTGGGCACGGCTGCGGCATAACGCAGGTCGGCCAGAGGAATCACGCTGTCACCCATGCGGCCGATTGTGCCGCGGCCGCGGAGGCCGTTACTGGCGCAGGGGGGTGTCGGCGGTGGCCGGCTGCAAGGCCAGCTCGGCGCGGCGGGCGCCGTTGTAGCGTTTGGCCCAGTAGGCCTGGCGCATGTCTTCGATGCGCACCTCGCTGCCCGAGCGCGGCGAGTGGATGAACTTGCCGTCGCCGATGTAGATGCCCACGTGCGAGAAGGTGCGCTTCATCGTGTTGAAGAACACCAGGTCGCCGGGTTTCAGCTCGTCGCGGCCCACCTGGGCCAGCGCCTTGTCCTTGGCCTGCTGCTCGGCGCGGTGCGGCAGCACCAGGCCCAGGCTCATCTCGAAGACATGGCGGGTGAAGCCGCTGCAGTCGAAGCCTTCATCGGCCGAATCGCCGCCGCGGCGGTAGGGCACACCGAGGAAATTCATCGCCGACAGCACCAGGTCGGAAGCGGCGTCGCGCATCTGGCGCACGAAGGCATTGGTCTCGGCCATGCCAGCGGTGGGCAGCAGGCCCTTGGTCTGCAGCAGTTGCAGCACCGCGTCGCCACCACCGGGCTGGCCTTCGGGGGCGGCCTGGCTGGCCGGCGCAAAGGCCGCCATCACCAGGCAGAACACACGAAGGGCGGGCAGGGGCGACATCATTCAGCGCGGCAGGATAGGGATTGACCCTGGTGCTGTCAACGCGGCGGACCCGGGCAAGATGCAACCGGATGCAGCCACTGCAGGAGACGACGACGATGTTCAAGGCCTTGCTGCTCGACAAGGGTGATGGCGGTTTCAGCGCCCGCCTGAGCGAGATGGATGAATCCCGTTTGCCCGATGTCGACGTGCTGGTGGCGCCGACCTGGTCGACGCTGAACTACAAGGACGCGCTGGCGCTGACGAACCGCGCGCCGGTGGTGCGCAGCTGGCCGATGGTGCCCGGCATCGACGGCGCCGGTGCCGTGCTGGAAAGCCGGCACCCGGGCTGGCAGCCCGGCGAGCGCTTCGTGCACAACGGCTGGGGCGTCGGCGAAACCCACTGGGGCTGCCTGGCCGAGAAGGCGCGGCTGAAGGGCGACTGGCTGGTGAAGCTGCCGGCGGCCTTCACGCCGCGCCAGGCCATGGCCATCGGCACGGCCGGCTACACCGCGATGCTGTGTGTGATGGCGCTGGAGCGCCACGGTGTGCAGCCCGGTGACGGCGAGGTGCTGGTCACCGGCGCCACCGGCGGCGTCGGCAGCGTGGCCACCAGCCTGCTGGCGACGCTGGGCCACCGCGTTGTCGCCGTCACCGGCAAGCTGCAGGAGGCCGACTACCTGAAAGGCTTGGGTGCGGCCAGCGTCATCGACCGCGCCGAGTTCGCCGCCGCCGGCAAGCCCTTGCAGAAGGAGCGCTGGACCGCGGTGGTCGATGCCGTCGGCAGCCAGACCCTGGTGAACACGCTGGCGCAGACCCGCTACGGCGGCATCGTCGCCGCCTGCGGCCTGGCCCAGGGCATGGACCTGCCGGGCAGCGTGGCGCCCTTCATCCTGCGCAGCGTCACGCTGGCCGGCATCGACAGCGTGATGGCGCCGCGTGCACTGCGCCAGCAGGCCTGGGACCGCCTGGCGCGCGACCTGGCGCCGGCGGCGCTGGAGCGCATCGCCGAGGAGATTCCGCTGGGCCAGGCCGTGGCACGTGCAGCGGACTTGATCTCGGGCAAGCTGCGTGGCCGCCTGGTCGTGCGCATCGTCTGACGTCAGTGCATCGTCAGCGCTGCGGGCTTGAATGCCGCGAGGAGACAACACAGATGACGACCGACTACAGCAGCTTCTACCGCCGTTCGCTCGAAGACCGCGACGCCTTCTGGACCGAGCAGGCGGCACTGATTGACTGGCACACGCCCTTCAGCCAGGTTTGCGACCACAGCCGGCCGCCGTTTGCGCGCTGGTTCGTCGGTGGCAGCACCAACCTCTGCCACAACGCCGTGGACCGCCACGTGCCGGCCCGCGGTGCGCAGAACGCGCTGATCTGGGTCTCCACCGAAACCAACGAAGAGAAGGTCTACTCCTTCCGTGAACTGCAGGCCGAGGTGCAGCGCATGGCCGCCATCCTGCGCGAGCTGGGTGTGAAGAAGGGCGACCGCGTGCTGGTCTACATGCCGATGATTCCCGAGGCGGCGTTTGCGATGCTGGCCTGCGCGCGCATCGGCGCATTGCACTCGGTGGTCTTCGGCGGCTTTGCCAGCGTCAGCCTGGCCAGCCGCATCGACGACGCCGAGCCGGTGGTCATCGTCAGCGCCGATGCCGGCAGCCGCGGCGGCAAGGTCGTGCCTTACAAGCCGCTGCTCGACGAAGCCATCCGCCTGGCGGCCCACAAGCCCGCCAAGGTGCTGATGGTCGACCGCGGCCTGGCTGCCTTCGAGCGTGTGGCCGGCCGCGACGAAGACCATGCCGTCTGGCGCGAGCGCCATGCCGACACGCCCGTGCCCTGCGAGTGGGTGGACAGCACCCACCCCAGCTACACGCTGTACACCAGCGGCACCACCGGCAAGCCCAAGGGCGTGCAGCGCGACACCGGTGGCTACGCGGTGGCGCTGACGGCGAGCATGAAACACATCTTCATGGGCCAGCCCGGCGAAACCTACTTCAGCACCAGCGACATCGGCTGGGTCGTTGGCCACAGCTACATCGTCTACGGCCCGCTGCTGGCCGGCATGGCGACCCTCATGTACGAGGGCCTGCCGATCCGTCCGGACGCCGCCATCTGGTGGCGCCTGGTCGAGAAGTACAAGGTCACGGCGATGTTCTCGGCGCCCACGGCCGTGCGGGTGCTGAAGAAGCAGGACCCGGCGGCGCTGCGGAAGCACGACCTCTCCAGCCTGCGTGCGCTGTTCCTGGCCGGCGAGCCGCTGGACGAACCGACGGCGAAGTGGATCGCCGAGGCGCTGGGCAAACCCATCATCGACAACTACTGGCAGACCGAAACCGGCTGGCCCATCCTGACCATCGCCAACGGCGTGCAGCCGGCGCCCAGCAAGTTCGGCAGCCCCGGCGTGCCGATGTACGGCTATGACGTGAGGCTGCTCGACGAACACACCGGCGCGGAGCTGCTGGGCGCGAACCAGAAGGGGGTTGTCGCCATCGCCGGCCCGCTGCCGCCGGGCTGCATGCAGACCGTGTGGCGCGACGACGAACGTTTCGTGAAGACCTACTGGAGCAGCATCCCGGGCCAGCAGCTCTACAGCACCTTCGACTGGGGCATCCGCGACGAAGACGGCTATTTCTTCATCCTCGGCCGCACCGACGACGTCATCAACGTCGCCGGCCACCGCCTGGGCACACGCGAGATCGAAGAAAGCATCTCCAGCCATGCCAACGTCGCCGAGGTCGCCGTGGTCGGCGTCGCCGATGCGCTGAAGGGCCAGGTGGCGATGGCCTTTGCGGTGCTGAAGGACCCGTCGCAGGCCGCGACGCCGGCCGATGCGCTGAAGCTCGAAGGCGAGATCATGAAACTCGTCGACGAGCAGCTCGGTGCCGTGGCGCGGCCGGCGCGCGTCCGCTTTGTCAGCGTGCTGCCGAAAACACGCTCGGGCAAGCTGCTGCGGCGTGCCATCCAGGCCGTCTGCGAACGGCGCGATCCGGGTGACCTGACGACCATCGAAGATCCATCAGCGCTGCAGCAGATCCAGCAGTTGCTTGCAGGCTGAGCCTGCCAAACGGGGTTTCGTCGCAAGCCGGGCAGGGCGGCCGGCGCGCTGCACTAGCATCGCCGGCTTCTGCGGCTGTCGCCGCCTTGCCGAGTTGCCATGAACCAACTGTTCTGCCGCTGCGCCGCCATGTTGCTGCTGGCCGGCCTGAGCCTGGGCGCCGCGGCGCAGCAGGCCACGAAACCGCGCATCGAAAAGGCGGCCGACCTGCCGCGCTTCGTCTACAAGGTCGACGCATCGCTGGAAACCATCGTGCGTTCGGCCGAACGTTTTGCGCCCCTGGCCGCCGCGCTGCGGCGCGACGCCGAAGCGGTGCTGAACGGCTACGAGATCGCCGACAAGGCCACGCAGCGTGGTCTGCTGAACCAGCTGGCCCTGCTGGACTACCTGGAGGGCCGCTACGACGCCGCACTGGCCCGCGCCGAGCAGGCGCGTGGCCTGCAGGACAAGCCGGCCGACCAGCTGCTGTCGGGGCTGCGGCTGCGCATGATGGCGCAGGCGGCCAAGGCCCAGGGCCCGCAGGGAACGCAGACCGAGGCCTTCCGCCGTGCGGTGGCCGAGAACATCGCGCGTGAACTGGCGCCGCTGCCCTTCGCCACCATCGCCAACGACGTGCGCGAGCTGAAGGCCAGTGCCGAGATCATCGGCGAGGCCCTGATCCTGGGCCAGGTGCGCGAGGTGCTGCAGCCGATCGCCACCCGCACCGGCGAGCTGAGCTCGGAGTTCGCGCCGACGCTGATCAGCGCCCGCTACGGCCTGCTGGCCGCGCTGCCGCTGAAGCAGACCTTCGTGCAGGCCTTCAGCGCCTACCTCGACGCACACAAGGTCGTGAAGCAGGACATCTGGGCGGCACGCGACCTGGCGTTGCCGCGCACGGCCAAGGCCACGCCGGTGCGCATCGCCGTCTGGGACAGCGGTGTCGATACCACGCTGTTCAGCCGCCAGCTGCTGCGCGACAAGGCCGGCAAGCCGGTGTTCATCGCCTTCGACAAATACGCCAGGCCCTCGCGCCACTGGCTGATGCCGCTGCCCAAGGACGTGCAGGGCAAGCTCTCGCAGATGACGGCGCGCACCAAGGGTTTCTCGGACCTGCAGTCCAACATCGACAGCCCCGAGGCCACCGAGGTGAAACAGCTGCTGTCGACGCTGGCGCCCGATGCCTACAAGAGCGCCATCGAGGAACTGGGCCTGGTCGGCAACTTCGAGCACGGCACCCATGTGGCCGGCATCGCACTGGCCGGCAACCCGTTTGCGCGCCTGGTCATCGGCCGCCTGGAGTTCGACCACCACCTGCTTCCCGACCCCTGCCCGACGCGCGAAGGCGCGGTGCGCGAAGCCGCGGCATCGAAGAGCGCGGTGACCTTCTTCCGCGCGCAGAAGGTGCGGGTCGTCAACATGAGCTGGGGCGGCGACGTCAACGCCATCGAAAGCGCGCTCGAACAATGCGGCACCGGCAAGACGCCGGAAGAACGCAAGGCCCTGGCGCGCGAGTATTTCGAGATCGGCAAGCTCGCGTTGACCGAGGCCTTCGCCAGCGCGCCCGAGATCCTGTTCGTCACCGCGGCCGGCAACAGCAACAACGACCCCAGCTTCGTCGAAGACATCCCGGCCGGCATCGTGCTGCCCAACCTGCTGACCGTGGGCGCGGTGGACCTGGCCGGCGACGAAGCCAGCTTCACCAGCTATGGCAGCGTCGTGAAGGTGCATGCCAACGGCTACCAGGTGGAGAGCTATTTGCCGGGCGGGCGGCGTGTGGCGCTGTCGGGCACCTCGATGGCGTCGCCGCAGGTGGCGGGGCTGGCCGGCAAGCTGCTGGCGCTGCAGCCGTCGCTGACACCGGAGCAGCTGATCCGCCTCATCGTCGACAACGGCGATCGCAGCGCAGACGGCCGCCGCAACCTGATGAACCCGAAAAAGAGCCTGGCGGCCGTGCAGCGCTGAGACCCCCGATCGAGGGCCCCCTCACGCCGCACCACGGGGTGATGGTGTGCGAGCCCAGCGCTGCCGACACTGGCGGCCATGTTGTCGTTGCGCAAGGAGACGCGAGACATGGCCACCACGATCACACGGCGCGGTTTGACACGGCGCAGCGGCCTCGCCTGGCTGGGCAGCCTGGTTCTGACACCCACGGCGCTGGCTGCACCCGTGGCCCCGGCACTGCGCCTGGCCCGCGAAGCCCGGCCCGACATCGACCCCCGTGGCTGGCTGGTCAGCGAGAAGTACGACGGCGCCCGTGCGCTGTGGGACGGCGAGGTGCTGCGCTTCCGCAGCGGCCTGCCGGTGGCCGCACCCGCCTGGTTCCTGGCCCGTTTGCCAGCCACCGCGCTGGACGGTGAACTCTGGGCCGGCCGCGGCGGCTTCGAGCGCCTGTGTGCCACCGTGCGCAAGGCGCGGCCGGTGGACAGCGAATGGCAGGCGCTGCGCTACATGGTCTTCGACCTGCCCGGCGCCGGTGGCCCGTTTGTGCAGCGCGCGGCGCGGCTGCAGCGCACCGTGCAGGCGGCAGCCTGGGCGCCGC
>JBASTF010000113.1:0-3481 GCA_049274755.1 Rubrivivax sp.
GGCTGGATCGCGCGGCGTCGCGCGGCCGTGCGGCAGGGCTGAGAAGGTGTGACCCGCGCAGGCCGCTGTCCGCCGCCCGGTGGACATGGCTTGCGCGCCGTGCTTGCGGATCCGCACATCCTGGCGAATCATCCCGCGATCGGTGCAACGCGTGGAGCGGCCCGGGCCTGCGTCGCGACGGCCGGCCGGTTCGCCGTGGCGCATCGCCACTTCGGAGGATCAGCATGCCCTCGGTCTCGATTTACGCCAGCGAGTTCAACCGCCATCTCGAGCAGGGCATGGCGGTCGAGCAGTTCCGCTACCGGTTCCTGGCGGAGGGCGACTCGTGGATGGAGCGCAGCTCCCTCCTGTCGCCGTCGCTCCCCGACCACCTCGCCCGGGAGATGGACACGAACCAGGAACCCACGCTGATCATCAATCTCGCGCGCTTCGGCGACACCATGCGCCGCATGGGCGAGATGGCAGACCGGGAGTTCGCGTTCTGGGTCAGGCAGTTTGCCTACGACGCCGTCCTGCTGAGCGCCGGTGGCAACGACTTCATCGATGCAGCGCGGGACCCCGACCCCGGGCAGGGCATCCTGCGGGACATGAACGGGCAGCCGGCACCCGCCAGCGGGCGCGACTGCCTCCGGCCGGAGGCGGTGGACCTGCTCGTGCAGACCTACCTGAACCCCAATTTCGAACGCCTCTACAGGGTCCTGCGGGCCGATGCGGGCAACGCAGGCACGCCGCTCTTTCTGAACTGCTACGACACGCCGGTGGCCCGCAACGCGCCCACGCCGCCCTTCACGCGGGCCTGGCTCTACGTGGCCTACCGGAAGAACTCGATCGCCCCGCAGCTATGGCCCGATCTGACGGCGGCCGTGTTCGAGCGCATCCAGGCCGCCATTGCCGGCTGGGCCGCGGGACGGCCCGGCGTGTTCCTGGTCGGCACGCAAGGCGTGCTGCAGCCCGCCGATCCGAACGCGACGGGAAGCAGCAACGACTGGCTCAACGAAATCCACCCCAACGCCGCCGGCTGGCGGAAGCTGGCGGCGGTGTGGCGAAGCGCGATCCGGCCGTTGCTGCCCTAGCCGAGACGCCGACCGCCGGCGGGTACCGAGTCGCGGAATTGTCGGGTGCCGGCGCGCCCGCGCGAGGGGAATCGCCGGGCAGCCGCGTAGAGAGGAAAGCAAGGAGCTGCCATGACCCAAGACGTCGACCATTGGATCGAGAGAGCCCGCACGACCACCGCGCGCGGCGCCGGCAGTCCGGATCTTGCCGCGATCCATCACCGGCAAGACCGGCGCGCGGCGTCGATCCTGACGCTGAGCAAACACGAGCTCCGGCTCGCCGGCCTGTGCGCGGTGGTCTGCGCTGCCGTGACCTTGTGGGGGTTCAGCCAGGTGCCATCGGCCGGCACCGGCGGGGCGACCTGGATCGCGAAGCCTTCGCCCATATCGCCCTACGGCCTGCTGATCGGCCGATGATGGGCAAACGATCCCGGGCGTTCCTGCTGGCCGCCCTGCTGGGCTGCTGCGCGGGATTGCTCGTCTACCTGGGCGTGATCGTCGGCCGGAGCACCGCCCCCGCGCCGGAAACCGACCTGCACGTCATGCTGCACCGCGCCGTGCCGCTGGACGACAACGAGCTGGCCGTGCTGGGTGCCAAGGAGCAGGCCTTCCAGGCGCGGCGTACCCAGATCGAGGACCGGCTTCGCGTCGGCAATGCCGCGCTGGCCAAGGCCATCGCCCGCAGTCCGCAGTGGTCGCCCGATGTCGAGAGTGCCATGCGTCAGGTCGAGGCCGCAGCGGCCAGCCTGCAGCGCGAGACGCTGATCCACGTGTTCGAGATGCGCGACGGCCTGAAGGTCGAGCACCGCGAGGCCTATGACAAGGTGCTGCTGGAAGCGCTGCGACGCGGAGCGCCGTGAGCGTTGACGCGGACGAGGCCCTCGTCCTCAGGGCCCGCCGGGGCGAACGCGCCGCCTATGACGTTCTGGTGCGGCGCCACTGGGCGGCGCTGGTGCAGACGGCGCGCAGCTTCGGCGTGCCCGAGACCGACGTGGACGACGTGGTGCAGGATGCGTTGGTGGCCGCCTGGCGCGCGCTCGACGACTTCGACCCCGCACGCCCGTTCCGCGGCTGGCTGTTCGCCATCGCCATGAACAAGATGCGCGACCTGCTGCGCTTCCGCAAGGTGAGGAACTTCCTGTTCGGTGCGCTGGACATCTTCGACGAAGGCACGGCCGAAGTGCCCGACGAGCGCGCCGGCCCCGACCGTCTGGCCGCCGACCGGCAGGCGCTGAAGCAGGTCACCGCCACGCTGGATCGGCTGAGCCCGCCGCTGCGCGAGGCCTTGGTGCTGACGGCCATCGTGGGCATGTCGCAGCCTGAGGCGGCGCAGGCGCTCGGTGTTTCGCTGAAGACCGTGGAAGGCCGCGTGATGCGGGCCCGCAGGGAACTGGCGGAGATCCTGCAGAAAACAAGCGTCCGATAGGCCATCTTTCTGATTTGACCCGAGGGGGACGGCGAACGGCTCGCGTAGTGGATGTGAGCGCGTCATGCGCGGCATCGATTCCAGGAGCCACCATCTTCTCCGCACCCTCACTCGCAAGGCGCCTCTGGCCCGCAGCGCTGCTTGGCGCGGCAGCAGCCGCGTGTGCGCAGGATGCGCCCCCTTTTGCGCAGCTGCTGCGCGAGGCGCTCGTTTCGGCACCGGCGGCGCTCGAGCAAGCGGCCAACGTGGCCGCACTGGGCGCCGATGCCGCACAGGCCCGCGCCTGGCAGAACCCGCGCATCGATGCATTGGCCGAGAACCTGTCGGCACGGTCGCAAGGCGGCGCAAGTCCGCGCCAGACCACGTTCGCCGTGAGCCAGCCGCTGGAACTGTTCGGCAAGCGCGGCGCCCGCCTCGACGTGGCGGACCGCAACCTGGGCGCGGCCACGGCGCGCAGCCGGCAGGTCCAGGTCGTGTTCGCCGCCGATCTGGCGCTGGCGTATGCCACCGCCGAAGCAAGCACCCGCCGCAGCGCGCTGGCAGCCGACGAGGTGAACCGTGCCACCGACGACCTGCGCGTCGCCACGACGCTGGTCGATGCCGGGCGTGAGGCCAGCCTGCGTTCGGCGCAGGCCCGGGCCAGCCTGGCGGCCGCGCAGGCTGCCGAAAGTGCCGCCCAGGCCGATGCGGTGCAGGCGCTGCAGACGTTGGCAGCACTGGCCGGCAGCGCCACGGCCTTCACCGGCATCACCGGCACGCTGCTCGATGCTCAGCCCGTGCCGATGGCGCAAGCCGAAGTCACCGAGAGTCCGGCCGTCCTGGCCGCGCGCGCCGACCGTGACGCGCTGCAGGCCGTCGTGGAAGTCGAACGCCGGCGATCGCTGCCGGACGTGGCCGTCACCGCAGGCGTCCGCAGCTATGCGTTCTCGGGCACGCCGGGGTACCAGGTCGGCCTGAGCATGAGCGTGCCGCTGTTCGACCGGAACACCGGCGGCGTGGAAGC
>JBASTF010000114.1:0-2272 GCA_049274755.1 Rubrivivax sp.
GCCCTGGCTTTCGGCCAGCGTGCGGCCGGCATGCATGCGCGCGATGGCGGCCACGATGGCCAGGCCCAGCCCGTGGTGCTGCATCTCGCTGCAGTGGCGTGCGCTGTCGACGCGGAAAAAACGGTCGAACAGGCGCGGCAGCGACTGCGCGTCGATCGGTTCACCTTCGTTCTGCACCACCACCTGCACGGGGTGGTCGCCGGCTTCGGGCGCGATGCGCAGCAGCACCGTCGAACCCGGTTTGGCGTAGCGTGTGGCGTTGCCCAGCAGGTTGGACAGCGCGCGCTTGAACAGCGATTCGTCCACCGGCAGCGCGGCGTCGCCCTCGATGCGCAGCGTCAGCCCGGCTTCTTCCAGCGGCGCTTCGTGGAATTCCACGACCTGCTGCGCCAGTTCGGCCAGGCTCACCGGCTCGCCGCGGCGCGCCACGGCGCCGCGGTCGGCATGGCTCAGGAACAGCATGTCGTTGACCATCGCCGACAGCCGCTGCATCTCTTCCAGGTTGCTGATCAGGGTGTCGCGCAGCGAGTCCACCGAACGTTCGCGCGACAGCGCCACCTCGGTCTGGCCGATCAGATTGGCCAGCGGCGTGCGCAGTTCGTGCGCCACGTCGGCGTTGAAGCCCTCGAGCTGGGCGTAGGAACGCTCCAGCCGGCCCATCAGCGCGTTGAACTGCGTGATCCAGGGCAGCAGTTCCTCGGCCGGCTGCGCCAGTTCCAGCCGCTGGTCCAGGCGCTGCGGCGAAATCGCGCGGGTCTGCGCCGCCAGCGTCGCCAGCGGCTGCAGTTCACGCCGCACCAGCCAGCGCATGCCCCAGCCGGTGGCTGCGGCGCACAGCAGCGTGGCCAGGATCATCGTCAGCGCCAGGCCCTTCAGCATGTGCGTGTCGTGCGTGACGTCCAGCTCCAGCCGGCCACGCACCTCGCCGCCGGCAATCAGCGGCGCCGGCACGACGAAGTCGCTGCCGATGCGGAAGCGGAACTCCTTGTCGCGCGGGTCGGCAAACAGTTCGCTGCCGTCGCCGCGCTTCAGCGTCAGCAGCGTGCCGGCGCGCACCGGCTCGAACAGCGTCAGCTTGTGCAGCAGCTCGGCTTCGCCCTTGGTGCAGGCGGCGCCGATGAATTCCTGCAGCACCTGGGTCTTGTGCGCCAGCGCTTCCTGCTGCGCTTCGCGCAGCCGCATCGTCGTGGCCATGAAGATGATGACGCTGGCCACGCCCAGGCAGGCCAGCATCAGCGCCGCCAGCGTGCGCGCCAGGCGCTTGCTGATCGACGGCGCGGCCTTCGGGCAGATGCTCTTGTTCATGCCCCGCGCTCCTCGAGCACGTAGCCCATGCCACGCACCGTGTGCAGCAGCTTGGACTGGAAGGGGTCGTCGAGCTTGGCACGCAGCCGGCGCACGGCGACCTCGACGACGTTGGTGTCGGAATCGAAGTTCATGTCCCACACCTGCTCGGCCAGCGTCGTGCGCGAGAGGATCTGGCCACGCCGGCGCAGCAGCAGCGCCAGCAGGCTGAATTCCTTGGCCGTCAGGTCCAGCCGCTGCTGGGCACGCTGGGCCTTGCGCGCCAGCAGGTCCACTTCCAGGTCGGCCAGGCGCAGCTGCGTCGTCGCCTGCGCACCGCCCGGGGCGCCGCGGCGCAGCAGCGCGCCCACGCGAGCCAGCAGTTCGCTGAAGGCAAAAGGCTTCACCAGGTAGTCGTCGGCACCCTGCTCCAGGCCACGCACACGGTCCTCGACCTTGTCGCGGGCCGTCAGCATCAGCACCGGCGTGTAGCGGCTCTGGGCGCGCAGCGCGGACAGCACGCCGAAACCGTCGATGCCGGGCAGCATCAGGTCCAGCAGCACCAGGTCGTAGTCGCCACCGGTGGCCAGGTGCCGGCCTTCGATGCCGTCGCGCGCCACGTCGACGACATGGCCGTTTTCGCTCAGCCCCTTGTGCAGGTACTGGGCAAGCTTGGCTTCATCCTCGACAACAAGCAGGCGCACGACAACGGAACCGCGGCAGTGGAACAGGCCGGCATGGTCGCACTTTTCATTGGGGCGCCGGATTACGAATTTGTCATCTCGGTGCTGGTTTTCAAGCAGGTTGCGCTCGCGATACTCCACCCCGACACGATGCAAGGAGTGACATGATGAACCAACCCAAGCCCCCTCTGACCTTTGCCGCCATGCTGGTGCGCGCGCAGCGCCGCTTCGAGGCCGTGGGCCGCGCCAGCGCGCTGATTGCCTTCCCCGGCGTGCAAACCGCGCCGCTGCGCCCTGTACTGCAG
>JBASTF010000115.1:0-3089 GCA_049274755.1 Rubrivivax sp.
GTGGTGGCGCTGGCCTTCGCCGCGCCGCTGGCCACACTCGCGATCTACCTGCAGTCCACCAGCGGCAGCTTCACCGCGTTCGTCACCGCGCCGGGGCGGGTCTCGGGTTTCATGTGGATTGCCGGCAGCGGCCTGCTGCTGGGCCTGCTGGTGGCCCTGGGCGCGATGCTGCGCGAAGGCGAGTCGCGGGCGCGCTCGCAGGCGCTGCAGTTCGAGCTGGAACGCAGCCGGCTCGAGAAGCAGGCCGTGGACGCCCGCCTGTCGCTGCTGCAGGCGCAGATCGAGCCGCACTTCCTGTTCAACACGCTGGCCAACGTGCAGGCCCTGGTGGAGAACAACTCGCCGCGCGCCGCCGACGTGCTGAAGAGCCTGATCGCCTACCTGCGCGCCGCCATGCCGCGCCTGCACGACGGTGCGCCGACGCTGGGCAACGAGATCGCCCTGGTGCGCGCCTACCTCGAACTGATGCAGATGCGCATGCCGGACCGGCTGCAGTTCGATGTCGAGCTCGACCCGGCGCTGGCGCAGCGCCGCTTTCCTTCAATGGCCTTGCTGACACTGGTGGAAAACGCCGTGCGCCATGGCATCGACCCCAGCGAAGAAGGTGGCCGCATCGAGGTCGGTGCCGCGCCGCAGGGCGCGGGCCTGCGGCTGTGGGTGGCCGACACCGGCGTCGGCATGGACCCGCATGCACAGCCGGGCACCGGCCTGAGCAACCTGCGTGCGCGGCTGCAGGGTTTCTTCGGCAGCGGTGCGACACTGCAGTTGGAGGAGATGTCGCCGCACGGGCTGCGTGCGACGATCGAGATCACTGCATGACCACCGCGCTGATCGCCGACGACGAGCCGCTGCTGCGCGAACGCCTGGCCCAGCACCTGGGCCGGCTGTGGCCGGCGCTGCAGATCGTCGGCCAGGCACGCAACGGCCGTGAAGCCGTCGAACTGTTCGACGACCTGGCGCCCGACATCGTGTTCCTCGACGTGCACATGCCCGGCCTCAACGGCATCGAGGCGGCACGCGCCATCGCCCGCCGCGCCCATGTCGTCTTCGTCACCGCCTACGAGCAGTACGCAGTGCAGGCCTTCGAGCAAGGTGCACTGGACTACCTGGTCAAGCCCTTCGACGAGGCCCGCCTGGCCGACACCGTGCAGCGCCTGCAAGGCCGCACCACGCCGCCGCCGCCCGACGCCGAACTGGTGCCGGTGCTGGACCGGCTGGCTGAAGAGCTGCGCTCACGTGCGCCGGCGCGGGCCACGCTGCAGTGGATCAAGGCCTCGGTCGGCAACAGCGTGCGGCTGATTCCGGTGGCCGAGGTGGTCTACCTGCGCAGCGACGAGAAGTACACGCTGGTGGCCTGGGCCGGTGGCGACGCGCTGATCCGCAAGACCATCCGCGAACTCGCCGACGAACTCGACCCCGCGTGTTTTGTGCAGGTGCACCGCTCGGTCATCGTCAACCTGCACCACGTGGCCCAGGTGCTGCGCGGCCTCAACGAAACCGCCGACGTGCAGCTGAAGGGGCGCAGCGAGGTGCTGCCGGTGAGCCGCAGCTACCTGCACCTGTTCAGGCAGATGTAGCGCCCGCCGTCGCCTGCACCAGCCGCCCGGCCTCGATGCGCAACTGCCGGTCGCAGCGCGCCGCGATGCCGTTGTCGTGTGTCACCAGCACCAGGGTCGTGCCGGCTTCGCGGTTCAGTTCGAACATCAGCGCCATCACCGTTTCGCCGGTGGCGAAGTCCAGGCTGCCGGTGGGTTCGTCGGCCAGCAGCAGGGCCGGGCGCACGACAAAGGCGCGCGCCAGTGCCACGCGCTGCTGCTCGCCGCCCGACAGCAGCTTGGGGTAGTGGCCCAGGCGCTCGCCCAGGCCCACGCGGCGCAGCATCTCGCCGGCCGCAGCGCGGGCGTCGCTGCGGCCCATCAGTTCCAGCGGCAGCATCACGTTTTCCAGCGCCGTCAGGTTGGCCAGCAACTGGAAACTCTGGAACACAAAGCCCACGGTCTGCGCACGCAGCGCGGCGCGCGCGTCTTCGTCGAGGCCGAAGAGGTCGGTGCCGGCCAGCGTGACGCTGCCGCTGCTGGGCACGTCCAGCCCGGCGACGATGGACAGCAGCGTGCTCTTGCCCGAGCCCGAGGCGCCGACGATGGCGACGGATTCCCTGGGCATCAACGCAAAATCGATCTCATGGAGAATGGTCAGCGTTCCGGTGGAATCGGCCACCTGCTTGCTGACGCGTGAAACGGTGATGATGGGTTGTTCTGCTGCTGACATGCCGGAAGAGCTGGCCAAGATCGGGCGCCGGGAGCTGCTGGTGGTGGCGCACTGTAGCCTGCTGCTCGCAGCGCTGGGTGCGCGGCCGGCAAAGGCCCAGCCGGCGCGGGCCAAGAAGCTGCTGGTCGTCGGCGACAGCCTCTCGGCCGAATACGGGCTGCAGCGTGGCAGCGGCTGGGTGGCGCTGCTGGCGGCGCGCATCGGCCGCGACAAGCTGCCCTGGGACGTCGTGAACGCCAGCATCAGCGGCGACACCACCTCGGGCGGGCGCTCGCGGCTGGCGCCGCTGCTGGCCCAGCACAAGCCGGCACTGGTGGTCATCGAACTCGGCGGCAACGACGCGCTGCGTGGCCTGCCGCTGGCGATGACGCAGGCCAACCTCACCGAGATGGCACGTGCCGCCAAGGCCGCCGGCGCGAAGCCGGTGATCGTCGGCATGGCGGTGCCGCCGAACTACGGCAAGAAGTACGGCGATGACTTCTTTGCGCTGTTCGCCCAGGTGGCCAAGGCCGAGGGCGCGGCCCTGGTGCCCTTCCTGCTGCACGGCGTGGCCGACATCCCCGATGCCGAGACCATGTTCCAGCCCGACCGCATCCACCCCAAGGCGGAAGCCCACCCGCGCATGCTGGACAACGTCTGGCCGGTGCTGAAGCCGCTGCTGCGCTGAAGACCGCTCAGCGGTTCTGGTCGCGTTCGCGCTGGTTGGAGCCGCGGTTGTGCTCGCGGCTGTTTTCGCGCGCCGCTTCACGTTGCGCTTCGCGGGCCTGTTCACGCTGCGGCTGCGGCGCCGGCCGCACCTGCTGCACCGCCGGGGGCTGTGC
>JBASTF010000116.1:0-7355 GCA_049274755.1 Rubrivivax sp.
CCATCGTCGCGCAGGAAGACGCGGCCGACGCCGCCGGTGACCGGGCTGCGGCGATCCGCCTGTCCGGCGAGTTCCACCGCGCCCTGGTGCGGCTGGCCGGCAACCCGGTGCTGCTGCGTTTTCTCGACGACCTTCTGCCGACGACCTCGCTGCTGCTGGCGCTGTACCAGCCGGGGCCGGGCCGCGCCTGCGCAGCCCACCACCACCGTGCCCTGCTGGCGGCGCTGGACGGCCGTGCTGCCGGGGCGGCGGCGGAAATGCGCCGCCACCTGGCCGAGATCGAACGTTCGCTGTCGGCAAACGGGGCCGCGCCGACACCTTCGCTGCGCGACCTGTTTGCGCCTTACAGAGAGAGCGTCTCCAGGTGAACCGGCTTTGCCGGGCGCCTGGACCCCCACGGGGGGCGGGTCGGGCGCAGCCCGGCCCTGGGGGCGCTTAGAACCCCACCTTGACACCGAAGGTCGTCGCGCCGGCGTTGGCCTTGTCGTCGAAGGCGTTCGTGAAGCGGTAGCGCTCGTACTGCGCGCGCAGCGCCACACGCGGCGTCAGGTCGTACTGCACGCCGACGCCCAGCTTGAGGCCGGGTGTGCTGTCGTCGCCGAAGCTGGTCTTCAGCTTCGCCTGCGTCAGGCCGGCACTGCCCAGCAGCGACCAGTTCGTGGCCAGCGGCAGCGTGCCGACGGCGTCGATGTAGGCACCGCGGGTGCGCAGCTCGCCGCTGGCGTTGTCGATGCGCCCCAGGCTGTACAGGCCGCCTTCGAGCCCGAAATAGGGGTTGAACTGCCAGCCGACAAAACCCCTGGCGCCGAGGCCGCTGCCGCTGCCGCTGATGCCGTTGATCGTGCTGTGGTAGTCCGGCGTCCCGAGCGCACCGCCGACGTACAGGCCTTCTGCCTGGGCGCCTGCAACGCCGCCGGCCACCAGCAAGGCGGCCAGGGTGCTGCGGATGATGCGTTGCTGCTTCTTCATGCTTGATCTCCTTCAGGGAACACACATCGGGTGATGCGGTCCAGCCATCGTCGGAGCAGGGCATTTCCATTGCGTTGCGCACCGAAGCGCCTTTCTTTACTGCTGCGGGAAGGAACTTGCAGCCTCTTCTAGAATCAGCCTTCATGCCGCTTGCGCCCGAAGCCACGCCGACGATGCAGCTCTCGCTGTTCGACGACGCGCCGCCGGCGCCACGCGCGGCAGCGCCTGCGCCCGGCGGAGTCTTCCGCCACCCGCGTGCACAGCGCGACATCCGTTTCGGCGAACACCTGGTCGGCTACGAACTGCGGCGTGCACGCCGGCGCAGCATCGGTTTTGTCGTCGGCCCCGAAGGCCTGACCGTCAGTGCGCCGCGCTGGGTGGGTGTGGCCGAGGTCGAAACGGCGCTGCGCGAAAAAGCCAGCTGGATCCTGCGCAAGCTGCACGAGCAGCGCGAACGCGCGCGCCGGCTCGATGCAGCACGCGTGGAGTGGCAGCACGGCACGCAGATTCCCTTCCTCGGCGAGAAGATCACACTGCACCTGGACAGCCAGGGCAGCAGCGGGGCCGTGCTGCAGGCCGACAGCCGCCGGCTGCAACTGGGGCTGCCGCAGGGCGCTTCGGCCGAGCAGGTGCGCGACGTTGTGCAGAGCTGGCTGCAGCGCCAGGCGCGCCGCGTCTTCGAGGAGCGTTGCCAGCTGTTTGCCGAGCGCCTGGGCGTGCGCATGAAGCGGCTGTCGCTGAGCTCGGCCGCCACCCGCTGGGGCAGCGCCAGCGCCGACGGGGCGATCCGGCTGAACTGGCGGCTGATCCACTTTGCGCTGCCGGTCATCGACTATGTCGTGACCCACGAGCTCGCCCACCTGCGGGAGATGAACCACAGCGCCGCGTTCTGGGGGGTCGTGCGTTCGGTGCTGCCCGAATACGAGCAGGCGCGGGGCGCACTCCGTGACGAAGTTCTCCCTGTCTTCGACTGAAAGCGCACGCATATCCTTCTTATGTAGGATGGATGTGCAAGTCACAAGCCGGCACACTCCGTTGCAACGCTGTCATCACTTGCGGCGCTAGGGAGTTGCGGGAGCGAAAGCCAAACAATGGCTGGCGGTGGCGGCAGGCTGGTGCAAACCGCGCCTGCCGCCAGTCCGAAACAGCCAACGCCCGCTGCCTCGCGCCCGCCGGCCTGCTACATTGACGTTTACGTCAACGTCAGCTCCACCATGGCCGAAAGTCCGCGCACTGCCGCGCCGTCCTACACGATCACCGAACTGGCGCAGGAGTTCGACGTCACGCCGCGCGCCATCCGCTTCTACGAAGACGTGGGGCTGCTGACGCCGGCACGCGCCGGCCGCAACCGCGTCTACACGCTGCGCGACCGCACGCGGCTGAAGCTCACGCTGCGTGGCAAGCGCCTGGGCCTGAGCCTGCAGGAGATCAAGCAGCTGGTCGACATGTACGACTCACCGTCGGACACGGCGCAGCAGTTGCAGGCCTTTCTCGGGGTGCTGGGCGAACACCGGCGCCAGCTGGAACAGCAGCGCGAGGACATCGAGGTCACGCTGGCCGAAATCGGCCAGCACGAAGCGCGTTGCCGCAGCCTGCTGGGCAGTGCGCCGGCGGCGGTTGCTACCTCGCCGAAGCGCGCACGCCGCGTCGCCGCGGGCTGACGACGGCCAGACCCAGTGCCGCGGCCAGCACCAGGGCCAGCGAACCGGGTTCGGGCACGGTGGCGGTCAGGCTGTCGACGCGGAAGCAGGAGTTGCCGCTGACCGGCCCGCACAGCGGCGACGACGGGCCGTTGTCGACGGCGCCGATCATCAGGTAGCGCGCGCCGCCGAACGCGGCGATCGAAAACGGGTTGTCGGGCGGGTTGCCGCTTGTCGCCGGGTTGCTGGCCTGGTTCTCCAGCGGCGACGCCGTCGACGACAGGTCCAGCGTGTTGCCCCACCAGATGTTCATCGACTCGTCGATGCCCAGCAGCGTGAACGCGATGTCCAGGCCGGCGAAGCCGCTGCTGCCGAAGTCGAACAGCAGGGCTTCGACGCTGCCGCCGCTGTCGTCGATCTGACCGCCGTTCAGGTCGCCGACGCTGGTGACGCCGAGTGCGTCGCCCATGCGCCGCACTTCAGAGGACAGGAAGGCGCTGCCGCCGTAGCTGGTGTAGGCCTGGGCCGTGACGCTGTAGCCGCTGGCGGTCTCGGTGTAGCTGGCGGCGGCCGGCAGGTCGGCGCCATCGAGCGTGAAAACCACGGTGCCGGCAAAGGCCGTGGGTGCCAGCAGCAAGGCAGCGACCGTGGGCAGAAGACGTTTCATCGCCAATTCCTCCCGCCGCGACGACCGCGGCACACCGTGTACGAAGAATAGCGAGCCGCGGATGCTGCGGAGCAGCACAACCCCCCGCAGTTGCGGGGGCCGCCGCCTGCCGTATCATTTGACGTTTACGTAAACGTCAACAAACAAGCCCGCGAGGAGACGCCCCATGAACCTGCCCGGCCTGAACTTCATGCTCGGCGACGACATCGACGCGCTGCGCGACGCCGTGCGCGGTTTTGCCGAGGCCGAGATCGCGCCGCGTGCCGCCGAGATCGACCGCAGCGACCAGTTCCCGATGGACCTGTGGCGCAAGATGGGCGAGGTCGGTGTGCTCGGCATCACCGTGCCCGAAGCCTACGGCGGTGCCAACATGGGCTACCTGGCCCACATGGTGGCGATGGAGGAGATCTCGCGCGCCAGCGCCAGCGTCGGCCTCTCCTACGGCGCGCACAGCAACCTCTGCGTGAACCAGATCAAGCGCAACGGCAGCGAAGCGCAGAAGCAGAAGTACCTGCCCAAGCTGATCAGCGGCGAACATGTGGGCGCGCTGGCGATGAGCGAGCCCGGTGCCGGCAGCGACGTCATCAGCATGAAGCTGAAGGCCGAGGACAAAGGCGGCTACTACCTGCTGAACGGCACGAAGATGTGGATCACCAACGGCCCCGATGCAGACACGATGGTGGTCTACGCCAAGACCGAGCCCGAGTTGGGCGCACGTGGTGTCACCGCCTTCCTGGTCGAGAAGGGCATGAAGGGCTTCAGCACCGCGCAGAAGCTGGACAAGCTGGGCATGCGCGGTTCGCACACCGGCGAGATGGTGTTCCAGAACGTCGAGGTGCCGGCAGCCAACATCCTGGGCGGTCTGAACGGCGGCGCCAAGGTGTTGATGAGCGGGCTGGACTACGAACGCGCCGTGCTTGCCGCCGGGCCCATCGGCATCATGCAGGCGGTGCTGGACAACGTCGTGCCCTACATCCACGACCGCAAGCAGTTCGGCCAGAGCATCGGCGAGTTCCAGCTCGTGCAGGGCAAGGTGGCCGACATGTACACGGTGCTGCAGGCGGCACGCGCTTTCTGCTACACGGTGGGCAAGAACCTCGACCAGCTGGGCGCCGAGCATGTGCGCCAGGTGCGCAAGGACTGCGCGAGTGTCATCCTCTGGTGCGCCGAGAAGGCCACCTGGATGGCCGGCGAGGGCATCCAGCTCTTCGGTGGCAACGGCTACATCAACGAATACCCGCTGGGCCGGCTGTGGCGCGACGCCAAGCTCTACGAAATCGGCGCCGGCACCTCGGAGATCCGCCGCATGCTGATCGGCCGCGAACTGTTCGCGGAGACGATGTAGGTGCAGGCTGCGTACACTGCAGGTCTGATGATGCAGTGCAGCAAAGGCCAGCGATGAGCACCGATCTCGGCGAACTCTTCGACAAGAACCGGCGCTGGGCCGCCGCCACCGAGGCGCGCGAGCCCGGCTTCTTCTCGCGCCTGCTGCAGCAGCAGACGCCGGAACACCTGTGGATCGGCTGCGCCGACAGCCGCGTGCCGGCCAACGAACTGGTCGGCCTGCTGCCGGGCGAGCTGTTTGTGCACCGCAATGTCGCGAACCTGATGGTGCACAGCGACCTGAACGCCTTGTCGGTGCTGCAATACGCGGTGGAAGTGCTGAAGGTCAAGCACGTCATCGTCGTCGGCCACAGCAATTGCGGCGGTGTGCGTGCGGCGCTGACGAACCAGCGTGCCGGCCTCGTCGACAACTGGCTGCGCCATGTGCAGGACGTGCGCGACACACACGAAGGTTTCCTCTCCAGCCTGCACGAAAGCCTGCGTGTCGACGCGCTGGTCGAGTTGAACGTGCTGGAACAGGCGCGCAACGTCTGCCGCACGACGGTGGCACAGGACGCCTGGCGGCGTGGCCAGGAGGTGGTGGTGCATGGCTGGGTCTACGGCCTGCACAACGGTTTGCTGCAGGACCTGGCTTTCACGGTCGGCACGCCCGAAAGCATCCACGCCGCCTATGAAACGGCCCTGGTGCAGGCCAAGCGGCGCTGGTGGCAACGCCACGCCGAACGCGGCTGATCCACCCGGGACGGCGGCAATGTTCCCGCAGCGCCTGACGGACAGCCGTGCGTTCGAGATCGCGCAGGCCATGCTGGAGGGTTTCGACTGCCACTACCGGCTGTTCCGCGCCACCAGCGCCGGCGCCAAGCGCCGTTTCGAGGCTGCCGACTGGCATGGCCAGCAGCGGGCGCAGCGCGAGCGCATCGAGTTCTACGACCAGCGTGTCGAAGAAGCCGTCGAGCGCCTGCGCCGCGAGTTCGGTGTCGACGCCTTGTCGATGGACAGCTGGCAGCAGGCCAAGCTGCACTACATCGGTCTGCTGGTGGACCACCACCAGCCCGAACTCGCCGAGACCTTCTTCAACTCGGTGACGGTGAAGCTGCTGCACCGCCGCTACTTCCGCAATGATTTCATCTTCGTGCGCCCGGCCGTCAGCACCGAGTACATCGAGAACGACGCACCGGCCAGCCAGCCGACCTACCGCGTCTACTACCCGACGCCGGCCACGCTGCACGAAACCTGGCAGCGTGTGATCACGAACTTCCAGCTCGAACGCGAGTTCGAGGACCTGGGGCGTGACATCGGCGACGTGGTTGCCGCGATGCAGGCCGAGTTCGGCGCGCTGAAGCCGCGCGCCAACTTCCAGATCCAGGTGCTGTCCAGCCTGTTCTTCCGCAACAAGGGCGCCTACGTCGTCGGCAAGATCGTCAACGGCTTCGGCGAAACGCCGTTTGCGCTGCCCATCCTGCATGGCGCCGACGGGGGCCTGGTCATCGACACCGCACTGTTCGGCGAAGACGAGTTGCTGATGCTGTTCAGCTTCGCACGGGCCTACTTCATGGTCGAGATGGAAGTGCCCTCGGCCCATGTGCAGTTCCTGCGTTCGCTGATGCCGCGCAAACCACGCGCCGAGATCTACAACGCCATCGGCCTGCACAAACACGGCAAGAACCTGTTCTACCGCGACTTCCTGGCCCACCTGCGGCACAGCAGCGACCGCTTCCGCAGCGCGCCCGGCATCAAGGGCATGGTGATGCTGGTGTTCGACCTGCCGTCCTTCCCCTACGTTTTCAAGGTCATCAAGGACTTCTACCCGGCGCCCAAGGAGACCTCGCGCGAGCTGGTCCAGCGCAAGTACCTGCTGGTGAAGCAGCACGACCGTGTCGGCCGCATGGCCGACACGCTGGAGTACAGCAACGTCGCCTTCCCGCGCCAGCGTTTCGACGACGAGCTCGTCGCCGAGCTGAAGCACTTCTGCGGCAGCCTGCTCGAAGAAGACGGCGACATGCTGGTCATCCGGCACCTGTACATCGAACGCCGCATGGTGCCGCTGAACCTCTACCTGCAGGATGCCACACCGGCGCAGCTGCGGCAGGCGGTGCTGGAGTACGGCAACGCGATCAAGGACCTGGTGGCCGCCAACATCTTTCCCGGCGACATGCTGTGGAAGAACTTCGGCGTCACGCGCCACGGCAAGGTCGTGTTCTACGACTACGACGAGATCGAATACATCACCGACTGCAATTTCCGCCGTGTGCCCACACCGCGCAACGACGAAGAAGAGATGTCCGGCGAGGTCTGGTATTCCGTCGGACCCAAGGACGTGTTCCCCGAAACCTTTGCGCCCTTTCTGCTGGGCCACCCCGGCGTGCGCGAGGTGTTCATGGCACACCATGCCGACCTGCTGGACGCGGCCTTCTGGCAAGGCCACAAAGACCGCATCCGTGCCGGCCACGTGCACGATGTCTTCCCTTACGAGCCGGGCAAGCGTTTTGCGCTGCGCCGGCAACCCACCCCTGCCTGAAGGAGTTCCACCATGGCTGCTGATTCCATCGTCATCGTCTCCGCCGCGCGCACGCCCATCGGCGGCCTGCTCGGCGACTTCGCCGCGCTGCAGGCCTGGGAGCTGGGCGCCGTGGCCATCAAGGCCGCCGTCGAACGTGCCGGCGTGCCCGGCGACGCCGTCGACGAAGTGCTGTTCGGCAACTGCCCCTGGCCCTGGCCGGCCATCAGGCAGTTGC
>JBASTF010000117.1:0-11490 GCA_049274755.1 Rubrivivax sp.
GGCTGGCCGTGCATGCGGCGACACCGCAGGCCGAGGCGCCGATGCGCGCAGCCGGCATCGCGGTTGCAGGCGGCCTCGCCGAACTGCTCGCGCAATCCGATGTCGTCGTCGACTGCACGCCGAAGAAGGTGGCCGCGATCAACAAGGGCGTGTACGAGGCGGCTGGTCTCAAGGCCATTTTCCACGGCGGCGAATCGCATGCGCTGACCGGTCATTCCTTCGTCGCGCAGGCGAACTATGCGTCGGCCTTGGGGCGCTCGTCGACGCGGGTCGTGTCGTGCAACACGACATCGATCGTTCGCACGCTCGGAGCGCTGCGGACAGCAGGCCTGCTGAAGCGCGCACGCGGCACGCTGATCCGGCGCGCCTCCGACCCCTGGGAGGCGCATGCCGAGGGCATCGTCAACACGGTGGTCCCCGAGAAAGTCATTCCCAGTCATCAGGGTCCGGACGCCCGTACCGTCCTCCCCGATCTCGACGTCGTGACGATCGCCGTGAAGGCCGCACACAACTCCAGCCACCTGCACACCTGGTGGGTTGAACTCACCCGGCCGGCGACGCGCGATGAGGTTCTTGCGGCATTCCAGGCGGCACCGCGGATCGCGTTCGTGCGCTCGTCGGACGGGATCGTGGCACTGAACAGTACGGTCGAGCTGATGTCCGACCTTGGCCGCCCGCGCGGCGACATGTGGGAGGTGGCGCTGTGGGAGGACGTGCTGGCCGTCGACGGCGACCAGGCGTACTACACCTACCAGGTCTTCAACCAGGCAATCGTGATCCCGGAAACCATCGACGCGATCCGGGCTCTGACCGGCATCGAGACGGACCCCGCGAGGTCCATCGCGAAGACCGATGCCTCGCTGGGTCTGCGGCGCGATTTCCTGCGCTGACGCAGCAAGGTCTGGAAGGTTCCCAGTGGCCCTTGACCTGAATTTCCTCGGCAGCACGGCCGGCGCCTGGTGGGTGTTCTGGGTTGCCGTGGCCGGCTGGGTCATCTTCCTGGGGCTGGACCCGTTCGGGAAGTCCGGCAGTCGTCGCCGCACAGCTCAGGAGGAGCTCTTGCGGCGTCTGGAGGACGGCGAAATCTCGCGGGAGGACTACGAGCGGCGCCTTCGCTTGCTCGGCGATAAGCCTCGCCAGTTGCGCTGAGCTGCATCAACACGCCGTGGTGCTGTCTGATCGAGATGCTGAAACCGGCGCAGCATTTTTTGCACCAACGCAGGCATGGTCATGGTTTCTTTCCGCCGGCTTGTGTCCGGCATGTATCCCCGCACCGACACCCGTCGGGCGCGGGTTTCCCATCACATCACTCAGGAGTCTTCATGAAATCCATCCGTACGTTCACGGTCCTCGCCATGTTGGCAGCCGCTGTGCCGGCATGGGCGCAATCAACCGCGGCTCAGGCACCTGCAACGCCGTCAGCCTGGAGCCAGAACATGGACAAGCAGATGCAGTCCATGCAGGAGATCCGCAACAACTGCTCGCCGCACGCACGCCGGAAGAGCGCAGCAAGCTCATGGCCGAGCAAATGAAGCTGATGCAAGGCGGCATGGACATGATGGGCGGCATGGGCATGGGAGGCATGCGCGGGATGGGACCGATGGGGGCCGCGAGTGCACCGATGGACATGACCACGCGCCAGCAGATGATGGAACAGCGCATGGAGATGATGCAGTCCATGATGCAGATGATGATGGACCGCACGGCGCCAGCGCCGGCGACCAAGTGACGGGAGCCGCACCGTGAAGAACTCCAACAGCCCCATCCACACCGCCGCGCCACCGGCCTACGGCTTCCATGGCGTGCTGCAGGAGCGCGACTTCGGTCGCGCTGTCGAGCAGGTCACGGCCGCCCTCAAGTCCGAGGGCTTCGGTGTCCTGACCGAGATCGACGTTCAGGCCACGATGAAGGCCAAACTCGGGATCGACGTACCGCCCTACCGGATTCTGGGCGCCTGCAACCCGCCCCTCGCACACCGTGCACTGACGGCCGAGCCGGACATCGGCTTGCTGCTGCCCTGCAATGTCGTCGTTCGCCAGGAGGCTGACGGTCGGTTGGTGGTCGGCTTCATGGACCCCGAGGCCGTCTTGCAGTTGACCGCCCATCCGGAGGTCGCTGCAGTGGCCCAGGAAGTGAGAGGCAAGCTGCAGCGCGTGCGTTCGGCGCTCGACGGCACAGCGACCGACTGACGCAACGCGGATCGAGGAGCACTGATGTACTTCGGCAATGGCTTCTACATGGGCGGCATGCACGGGCTGTGGTGGCTCTTCTGGATCGTGCTGATCGGCGCATTGGTCTATGCGGCATGGGGTCGTCCGTCAGGGCGTCGGCGCGGTTCCACGGAAACACCGCACGAAGTGCTACGGCGACGCCTTGCCAGCGGCGAGATCGACGCGCAGGAGTACGAGCAGCGAAAGGCCTTGCTCGACCGCGATGCCGGCAGGTCGGGCTGAGCCGCTCCATGATGTGAGCTGTCGCGCGCGATGGACATCGTTGCACACTCCTTGTGGGCCGGCCTGGGCGTCGCGGTGGTGGCGCGCCGTTGGCCCGTCAGCACCAGCCAGGCGCGCACAGCCGTCGCGCTCGCGGCACTGCCCGACATCGGACACCTGATTCCCATCGCCCTTTGGGGACTGCTGGGTGACGGCTCCTGGCAGGCGCTCCAGGGCTATGCATTCGCAACGCCGGGCGCCGAGCCCTGGCTGCCGGCCGCAGTACAGGCCTGGTCGCACACTTTGCACTGTGTGATGCACAGCGCCGTCGTCGCCTCCGTCGTCACGATGCTCGCCTGGCTTCGATGGCGATGGCTGTTGGTGCCGCTGGCCAGCTGGTGGTCGCATATCGTGATCGACGTCTTCACGCATTCGAGCGAGTACTACCCTTCGCCGGTGCTCTATCCGATCACCGATCGCGGATTCGATGGCATCGCCTGGCCCACGCCCTGGTTCATGGCGCTGAACTACGCGGTGCTCGGCGTTGCGGGTCTGTGGGTGTGGCGTTCCGCACGCACAGACAGACCCGTGGACACACCGCCAGCGTGATGTTCGGAGGTAGGCACTGCTGGTCGGCGCCGAGAGTGTGCGCGCCTCCAACACGCCTGACTCGCCCAACTAACGCCAACGCGGCGGGCACCAGACGTGGCATGTCCAACAAGGTGGGCGAGATCGGTTCGCTCTGCCACTACACGCTGCCGCGGTACCGATACATGGACAACGTCACGCCGCAGGCTCGGGGGCGTCAAGTAGGCTCTCCGCAGGCCAGCCCTTGGAAGCGGACGGGGGGCACTGGCCGAGGCAGGCCGACGCCCCTACGAGCTGCGAAGTTGATCGTTGCATTCTCTGCGATCACGAACATTTGGGCAGTTGGCCATTCCACCTCATATTGAAGTGGCGCCGAAATATGAACGCCGGTGGCATGGTGTTGTTCCGTCCCGACGCGACTGCACCCAATGCGGGGGGGCGTTTGCTAGCAGACCCCGCGAGTTCTTGTGGAGTGTCGTAGACCCGTCGCGCTGCCTCCATAGCGTGAACGTTGCACCTCGCCGTACACCTCCGTCCTTGGAGCGCCATCCTTCGTCAGGCAACAGAACGGACCTGGTGCAGCCTCACTTTCCGCTTTGGAGAAACTACTCATGAAGAAGTCAACAGTCTCGCTGGCTGTTCTGTCGGCACTGTCCACTGGGGCGCTTGCGCAGTCCTCGGTCACCCTGTACGGCATCGTCGATGCAGCGATCGCAGTCGAAGACACCGGGGAGATCGGCAAAGGCAGTCGCAAGGTGCTCAACTCAGGCAATCAGTCGAGCAGCCGCATCGGCCTGCGCGGGGGAGAAGACCTGGGAGGGGGCCTGACGGCTGAGTTCAACATCGAGTCCGGGCTTGCGCTCGACACCGGCACGGCGGACTCCGCGTTCTGGGGCCGCCGCGCGGTGGTCGGCCTCAAGGGGGGATTTGGATCGTTCTTCCTCGGCCGGGAGTATTCGCCAATTGCGGCGGTGGCAGCAGCCAGCGACATCTTTGGCCAAGGCTACTTCGGCACCAACCTGAGCGCCTTCACCTCCGGCAGGCTGTCGCGTCGGCTCAGCAACTCGGTCAGCTACCGCACTCCCTCGTTTGGAGGCGTGTACGCAAGCTTTGTTGCCAGCCCGAGCGAGGGCGTCTCCGGTGCCAGCCGAGTCCTCGGAACGGCCGTCGAGTACAGCATGGGACGCCTTTATGCTGGTGCCGGCTACCACGACCTAGAAAGAGCAAGCAACGGCCTGAAGGACAGGGAGTACGCCTTTGGCGTCGGCTACGGAGTCGGTGCCTTCGACTTCAAAGGCAACTACCTCGTTGCGGATCCCGCCGGTGCCGACAACAAGTTCGAGCAATTCAACCTGGGCGTCTCGTTCGGATTCGGCTCTGGGCGCCTCCTGGCCAATCTGCAGCAGAACCGAATTGAAGGCGGCGCAAAGGGTACCGCTCTGGCCACTACCTACTCGCACGAACTGTCCAAGCGCACCAACCTGTACGCCTCGTACGCGCGGCTGAGCAACAACGCCAGCGGCAGCTTCGGGATTTCGTCATCAGGCACGAGCGTTGCTCCAGGCGCTTCCTCGCCCGGAGCCGATCCTTCTGTGCTAGCCGTTGGCGTGCGGCATCGGTTCTGAACGGCTGCGGCTCGGCACCTGCCTGAGCCTTCAGTACAGTTCGACAGGTTCGGCGTGTCAGGCGACACGAGAAACTGACCCCCTGGCGACATTGAGAACTGACCCCCTTCGAGGACGAAGGAGGTCCGATGGAAGAGATGTTCCAAGCTCCGCAGGTCGCAGCAGGCCAAGGGAGCGAGACGATGTTGGCGCCGCCGGAGGTGCAGAGGATGCTGGCGCTCAAGGCGCTGGGCTGGGGAAGCAAGCGCATCAGCCGTGAGCTGGGCTGCAGCCGCAACACGGTGCGCGAGTACCTGCGGCGAGGTGGCTGGCGGCCGATGGACGTGAGCGCGCGAGGCAGTGCCTTGGAGCCGCATGGCGAGTGGCTGGCCGAGCGGCTGAACCGGCACCGGGGCAACGCCGACGTCGTGCGGCAGGACCTGCGGCGCGAGCTGGGCATCGAGGTCAGTCTGCGCACGGTACAGCGCGCCGTGGAGCCGCTGCGGCGCGAGATGCGCGCCCAGGCGCTGGCCACCGTGCGTTACGAGACGGCACCGGGCCAACAGTTGCAGATCGACTTCGGCAGCACGGCCGTGGAGATCGGCGGCGAGGCTTGCCGCATTCACCTGTTCGTGGCTACCCTGGGCTACAGCCGCCGCTGCTACGCCCAGGCGTTCCTGCACGAGCGCCAGTCGGCGTGGCTGCAGGGCCTGGAAGGCGCGTTCCGGCACTTCGGCGGCGTGCCGCACGAGGTGCTGGTGGACAACGCCCGGGCGCTGGTCGACGAGCACGACCAACTCACGCGCGAGGTGAAGTTCAACGACCGCTTCCACGCCTTCTGCCGCTACTGGGGCGTGCTGCCGCGGGCCTGCGCTCCTTACCGCGCCCGAACGAAGGGCAAGGACGAACGCGGCGTCGGCTACGTCAAGCGCAACGCCATCGCCGGGCACCGCTTCGACAGCATCGAGGCGCTGCAGGCCCACCTGACCCGCTGGATGCGCGAGGTGGCCGACAGCAGGACGCACGGCACCACTGGCGAGCCGCCCATCGTGCGCTTCGAGCGATCCGAGGCCGCGGCCCTGAAGCCGCTGGCGGCCAAGGCGCCGTTCCTGCAGTTGCGCGAGCTCACTCGGCGCGTGCACACCGACGCCTGCATCGAGCTGGACACCAACCGCTACAGCGTGCCGTGGAAGCTCATCGGCGAGACCGTCACCGTCGTGGTCAGCGAGCGGCAGGTACGGGTCCTGTACGCCGGCCAGGAAGTGGCCTGCCACGCCCAGAGCCCGCTGCGGCGCAGCAGCGTCATCGAACGCAGCCACCTGGTGGGCATCGTTGGCGCCCAGTACGCCGGCATGAGCTGGCTGCCGCGTGTGGCGGCGCCGCCGCCAGCGGTGCCGGCTGAACTGCTGCGTCCGCTGGAGCAGTACGAAGCCATGCTGGGAGGGGCCTGGTGATGGCGACCAAACGATCCAAGCCGGTGGAGGTGGCCGGTGAACTGGAGCCGATGCTGACGCGGCTGAAGCTGACCGCCATCCGGGACCAACTCGACACGCTGCTGGACCAGGCCGGCCGTGCGGAGCTGAACCTGCGCGAGGCGCTGACCATGCTGTGCACGGCCGAGGTGGCGCGCAAGGACGAGCGGCGCATCCAGATGGGGATGTCGATCGCCAAGTTCCCCTATGTCCGGACGCTGGAGGGCTTCGAGTACGACGCGCAGCCCTCGGTGGACCCCAAGCAGATCCGGGAACTTGCCACCTCACGCTGGGTGGCCAACGGCGACAGCGTGCTGCTGCTGGGGCCGCCGGGTGTGGGCAAGACGCACCTGGCGGTGGCGCTGGGCCGCGAGGCCATCGTGCGGGGCTACAGCACGCTGTTCGTGCCGGCCACCAGCCTGGTGACGCAACTGGCCCGGGCGCACGCCGAAGGCCGGCTCGAGGAGAAGCTGCTGCACTTCACGAAGCCCAAGCTGCTGGTAGTGGACGAACTGGGCTACTTGCCGTTCGAGGCCAACGCCGCCCACCTGTTCTTCCAGCTCGTCAGCCGTCGCTACGAGCGCGGGTCGATGCTCGTGACCAGCAACCGCTCCGTGGCCGAGTGGGGCGGCGTGTTCGGTGACGCGGTGGTGGCCACCGCCATCCTGGACCGGCTGCTGCACCACAGCCACGTCATCACGATCCGCGGCGACAGCTACCGGCTCAGAACGAAGCGCCGCGCTGGCCTGGTTAACCAGGCCAGCGCGAACCCCGCAACGACAACGAACTGATCATCAACCGGGGGTCAGAACTCAATGTCGTCAGGGGGTCAGTTCTGGATGTCGCTTGACACGGCGCGTTCTGCGCTAAAGCGTCGCGCGGGCGGGGGCCAGCCAACGGGCTATCGCACCCGCTTGCGCATGCGGTTCGCGCTGATGCCCAACTTCCCCGAAACCGCTTCAGATGTGTGCCGGCCCCGGGTCTGGAGCGTCGTCGCTCTTCAACCGATCGCGTTCAAGACGTCTGCCACGCCGCACCCCCAACCAGTAGGCCAGAAACACGAGTGCGAACGGCGCGGCGCATATCACGAGAAAGACCAACCAACCACCGATCATCAATGCCGTGTGCAGCAGGAAACCATGCTCGGCTCCGTACATCGCACTACTCCTTCGTGTTCGCCAGCTTGCGGCGCTCGATCTCCCGCGCCACCCCTTCGGCCATCGCCTTGACGTTCTGTGCCATCACTGCAGGTCCGATCAATGGAGGCACAGCGAACTCAGGCACCAATTCCGCACGGTAACCGACACCGATGGCATGGTCGTGGGGAGTCAATGTCCAGCTACCTTGCATGCGCTTGAGGTTCCCGCTCACCAGATCGAAACGGATCTCGCTCTCCGGGGTCTCGAAGATGCGTGAGACGGTGGTGGTGGTCAGCTTGAAGAACAACACTCCCGATTCACCCTTCTGCTCCAACAGCATGGGCTCCCCGCGAGCACTCACAATGCGACTTGACTGCATACCTGGAACGAAACGCTGCAAGTTTTCGTAGTCTGTGAGAACCCGCCACACCAGGGCGCGGGAACCGACGACATCCATGCGCACGTTGACTTGATACGCTTCACCCGATCTCGTCACGGAAACCACCGGTTCAGATCGAGCGGTGGCTGGGTACAGCACAAGCCCAAGATGCCCGACGAAGATGGCACCGCTCAAGAGCCTCAGGCACGCGAGTGAGACGGCAGAATCGTTCATCATTCCTGAGCTCAACATCGAGACGCAACTCGCATCAATTGGACCAACGCCAGACCATGTGGGTTGACTTTCCGTCGCTCAGGAAGACCGATGCGGGGCTTGGCCGTCATGCAAGCACGACGTCCCACACCGTATAAGCAAACTGGATCAACCACCCGGATTGTCCTCGACCGGGCGCGAGTCCATAAGGTTGCGCGCGAGCTCATACCGACCATCACGCCGTCGGGGTCGAAAGTGAAAGGCCGATGTCGACGCCAGCGTTCATCGGAGTGGCGGGTTGAAAAACCACTGCAGCTGCACCTGCACCGCGTTGGGCAAGGCAGCGAACTCGCTGCCCGCGGCGCCGGCGGAATGCTGCACGCCGAAGGTCAGATCCGTGGCTCGCGCGATGGACC
This sequence comes from Rubrivivax sp., assembly GCA_049274755.1. Classification (GTDB taxonomy): domain Bacteria; phylum Pseudomonadota; class Gammaproteobacteria; order Burkholderiales; family Burkholderiaceae_C; genus Rubrivivax. The sequence continues at coordinate 8,244 of JBASTF010000117.1, forward strand.
ACACGAGGCGGCTGTCGACCGCGTGGCTGCGGTCGTCGGCATTGAACACCGCATAGGTCATCCACTTCAGCAGCGGCGTGATCTCGTAGGACGCGAACAGCCCCGCGTAGCGCATCGCGAGGCTCGTCAACCGTCCCGAGCGCAACCCCGCGAAGTCGTAGCCGGCCGGGTCCCGCGTGCCGGCGCCGTTGTAGTACAGCTCGGCGCTCAGCGTGAGCCCGGTCGCGAAGGCATAGTCCGCACCGGCCATCCACCGGTTGAAGCCGGCGCCGCCATCCGGATTCAACCGAGCCGCCTCGGCGCGGACGCCAACGTCACCGATCTGGCTGGCGACGTCCATGCCGACGATGTCGAGGCCCCGCAGCCGGCCGGCGACCAGCGATCCGTCGACGCCGGCCGCATTGCCGTGCCACTGCAGCGCGCGGCTGGCCGGGCCGTGGTCCGGTGCAGGGGCGTAGACCAGCGACGCGCGCGACAGCGGCCCGAGCTTGGCCTCGAGCAACGCGGCATCGACGCCGACGCGCTCCTCGCGCTCGAGCGCAAGCGGGTTGACCGGGTTCAGGATGTCCAGCGGGCTCCAGAAGCGGCCTGTCCCCCACGCGATGCGCTGTCGGCCGACCTTCAGATCGACGTTGCCGCGGGTCAGGATCACGGCTGCTCTGTGCAGGCGATGACGACCGTAGACATCGCCACGCTCGACGTAGTTGGCGTCGGCCCGCCAGTACTGCAGCGACGCGCGATCCTTGAGCGCACGAAACTCCGCCGTGTCCAGGTAGCTGCCGAACAGGAGTTCGTTGTCGTACTGAAGGTCGAGGGCGAGGCCCGGGGTAACGTCACCCTTGGCCTCGATGCGCAGCCGGTTCAGGCTCAGCCCGTACGCTTCGCCGTTCACGGTGAGTGATCGCACAAACAGGCTCTTCACGCTGCCCGTCAGCCCCAGCCCTTCGGCCTGCGCAGGCGCGCCGACGGACAGCGCCGCCATCAGCATGATCGTGCCCACGAACTGGGCGGGCAGCATCACGCGGTGCATCACGTGTGGCGGATCGCAGCCGTCGGGTCGAGCCGTGCGGCCCGTGACGCCGGATAGAGCGACACCGCGACGCTGGCCACGAACAGGCCGATACCCGGCCCGATCAGGCTCGCCCATTCGAGCCGCGGGTAGACGATGCCGGTCAGCCCGGGAATCGCGCTGTAGTCCTTGTAGAAGCGCGACAGGTCCAGGCCCACGCTGCCGAACACCGAGACGATGGCCGCACCCACCGTGTAGCCCACGACCGAGGCCAGCAGCATCAGAGCCACCGTTTCATAGACGACCATGCGAACGATCGCGTCGGGTGGCGTGCCGAGCGCCATCATCACGCCGAACTCGCGAGTCCGCTCGGCCACGGCCATGAAGACGGTGTTCATCACCGCCAGCGCTACGACGAGGAAGAAGACCGCAACGATGACGGTGCGGATGGCACGGACCAGGCCCACCATGTCCGCCACGCGGGTCAGCAACTCCGGCCAGGTCGAGGCGACGAGGCCACGGCTCGCCACCACCGGTGCCAGTTGGCGGGCCACCGCGTCCACCTGGGATCGGTCCACGAGCCGTAGGTTGACCGATGAGACCCGGTCGCCGAGGCCGAGCATGCGTTGCGCTGCCGGCAATGTGACGAAGACCATGGCACCGTCGAACGAACTGCTCTCGGTGGCGAAGATGCCGCGGACGCGGAACGCCGCCGTTCCGAGTTCACCAGCCAGCCCGGGTGCCATGACGACGATCTTCTCGCCGAGTCTCGCGCCGATCTTCTCGGCCAGCCGCCTGCCGATGACGATGTCGCGCTCGGCACCGCGCGCGAGTGGCGTGCCCTCGACGAAGGTGCGGTGCAGGATGGTGATGCCCGGCTCGAGATCAGGGTCGACGCCGTAGAGCATCACCCCCACCGACTTCGTCGCGCTGCTGGCCAGCGCCTGCGCCTGCACGCGTGGCGCTGCCGCAGCGACGCCAGGCAGGGTCTGCGCCGCCTTCAGGACGCCGCCGGCGTCCTCGAAGGCCAGTTCGGGCGCCAGGTCCCGACGCAAGCCCTGGCGCTCGATCTGCAGGTAGCCGGTGAGGTAGCCGGTCGAGTTGCCGACGATCTGCTCGGCGAAGCCGTCGAAGAAACCGTACAGGAAGACGTAGGCCACGATGGCGAAGGCAGCGGCGAAGGCGGTGATGGCGCTGCGTTTGCGATTGCGCAGCAGGTTGCGCGCGGCGATCAGCACGAAGACGGGCCAGCGGCTGCGCCTGGCCGGTGCTGGTTCGCCTCGTCCCCGAACGCGTGCCTTGCCGCGTTCGCCGATGCCGCGGATCGCGGCGACCGGCTCCAGCGTGGCGGCGCGCAACGCCGGGTAGAGCGCCATCAGGAGCGCGATCACGAACACCATCGCCGAGATGAACAGGCTGCGTTCGGCGCGCACCGCCGGATAGATCACATCCTCCAGCCCGGGCATGGTTCGAAGGCCGGCCGCGAACGTGCCGGATTGATGCCGATCCGGCCGAACGCCGCCGTGGCGCCCAGCCCGACCGCGTTGCCGAGCAGCAGCCCTGCCGCGCCGAGCAGCGCCGCCTCCGCGAGCACGAGCCGGAACAGCAGCGACTGGCTGGTGCCCAGCGCGAGCATGATGCCGAATTCGCGCGTGCGCTCGAGCACCGCCATCAACACCGGGTTGGCCACGCCGGCGGCCACCATCACGAAGAAGATCGTCAGCACCACGAAGCCCATCACTTCGTGGAATCGTGTGCTGACTGCGACCATCGGCAGCAGCACCGGCCAGCCCACCACCTCGTGGTCGGAACCGACGCGGTTGGACAGGCTCTCGATGGCCGCAGCCAGCGCGCCCCGGTCGCGCAGGCGCACTGCGACGGCCGTCACTGCGCTCGGCGCGGCGAGGAAGTCGCGCATCACCGCCATCGGCATCACGGCGACATAACCGTCCAGATCGTCGATCTTCGTGCGGAACACGCCCCGGACGGGCACCCGAGCGCTCGCCACCGAGCCGTCGTAGGCCTGCCCCACCAAGACCAGATCGTCGCCGGCGCGCAGGGCCAGAGCCTCGGCCAGGTCCGTGCCGATCAGGACGCCGCCGTCGCCCAGGCCGTCGAAGGCGCGGCCATCGACGATGGCCTTGGACAGGTCGCTGACCGCGGACTCACCCGCCGGATCGACGCCGAAGGCAATGATGCCGCGCGAGCGGTCCGCGCGGCTGGCGAGCACGGTCGTTT
>JBASTF010000118.1:0-6290 GCA_049274755.1 Rubrivivax sp.
CCCTGCCGCAGACGCTGCTGGCGCACGCCCGCACGCAGCCCGGGCGGCTGGCCCAGCGCGTCAAGCGCAAGGGCATCTGGCGCGAGTACGACTTCGCCCATGTGCTGGAGCAGGTGCGCGGCATCGCCCTGGGCGCCGCTGCGCTGGGCCTCGCGCGGGGCGACACCGCGGTCGTGATCGGCGAGAACGAGCCCGAGCACTACTGGGCCGTCTTCGCAGCCCAGGCACTGGGCGCCAAGACGGTGTCGGTCTATCCCGACGCCACTGCCGAAGAACTGCACTACCTGTGCCAGGACTCGGGCGCCAAGTTCATCTTCGCCCAGGACCAGGAGCAGGTCGACAAGGCGCTGGCGGTGGCGCCCCGGCTGCCGGAGATCTTCGGCATCGGCTACTGGGACGACTCGGGCATGTGGTCGTACCGCCACGACCTGCTGCACGCCTTCGACGCCCTGCTGGCGGCGGGCCGCGAGGAACACCGCCGCCACCCGCAGCGCTTCGAGCGCGAGGTCGAGACCGGCGGCCTCGACGACCTGGCGCTGCTGACCTACACCTCGGGCACGACCAGCAAGCCCAAGGGCGTGATGATCAGCCACCGCTGGTTGATCGACAACGCCGAGCGCATGCGCAGCGCGCTGCCGATCGAGCCCGGCATGGAATACCTGTCGTACACGCCGCTGGCCTGGATCACCGAGCAGCTGCTGGGCGTGACGCTGGGGCTGACGCTGCCGCTGGTGGTCAACTTCCCCGAGGGGCCCGACCAGGTGCTGCCCAACCTGCGCGAGCTGGCGCCGCACATGGTGCTGTTCGGCCCGCGGCAGTGGGAAAGCATCGCCGCCACCATCGAGGCCCGCATGCTGCACGCAGGCAGCCTGGCGCGCGGCCTCTACCGCTGGGGCGTGCGCATCGGCCACCAGGTGCACGTAGCCAGGCTCGAAGGGCGGCCGGCGCCCGCGCTGTCGCGGCTGCTGCTGCCGCTGGCCGAGCTGCTGACGCTGCATGCCGTGCGCGACCAGTTCGGCTTCCTGCGCTCGAAGATCGCCGTCTCCGGCGGCACGGCGATGGCGCCGGACGTGTTCCGCCTCTTCCATGCCCTGGGCGTGCCGCTGCGCAACATCTACGGCTGCTCGGAGTTCGGGCTCATCGCCGGTCACCGCGGCGAGCGCTACGACCTCGAAACCGTGGGCCCGCTGCTCGACGTGGACCCCGCCTTCGGCGCGCCGCTGGAAGCCCGCATCGAGGCCGGCGGCGAACTGCTGCTGCGCGGCGGCACCGGCTTCCTGGGCTACTGGCACAAGCCCGACAAGACCGCAGCGCTCGACCGCGACGGCTGGTTCGCCAGCGGCGACGCGGTGCGTCGCACCGAGCGCGGCGAGATCGTGTTTCTCGACCGCGTCGAGCACCTGGTCAAGCTGGCCAGCGGCCACCCCTACCCGCCGCAGTTCATCGAGACGCGGCTGCGCTTCTCGCCCTTCATCAAGGACGTGATGGTGCTCGGCGACGCCACCCGGCCCTGGGTGGGTGCACTGATCAACATCGACATGGGTGTGGCCGCACGCTGGGCCGAGGAGCGCCGCATCGCGTTCTCCACCTTTACCGACCTGTCGCAAAGGCCCGAGATCCGCGCCCTGGTGCGCGACGAGATCGCGCGCATCAACAACTTGCTGCCCGAGGGTTCGCGCGTCGTGCGCTTCGCCAACTTCCCGAAAGAGTTGGACGCCGACGAGGGCGAGCTCACGCGCACGCGCAAGCTGCGTCGCGAGTTCCTGGAGCAGCGCTACAAGGCGCTGATCGAAGGCCTGTACGCGGGTGCGGAAGACATCGATTGCGCCATCGCCATCACCTACCAGGACGGTCGCCAGGGCGTGCTGCGCGCCACCGTGACCGCCACCGACATCACCAAGGCCGGCCCGCGATGATCATCGAGTTCTTCAACTACGCGCTCAACGGCGCCTTGCTCGGCCTGCTGTACTCGCTGGTGGCGATGGGCTTCGTCGTCATCTACCGCGCCAGCAAGGTCTTCAACATGGCGGTCGGTGAGATGCTGGTCGTCGGTGCATTCCTGGTCTGGTGGGCCGTGCAGTCGCGCGGCATGCACCCGGCCGTGGGCATCGGCGTGGCGCTGGCGATCTCGGTGCTCATCGGCCTCGCCATCGAACGCCTGCTGTTCCGCCGCCTGATCGGCGAGTCGGTGTTCTCGATGATCATGGTCACCATCGGCCTGCTGATCCTGATGCGCGGCCTGGTGCTGCTGATCTGGGGCCCGCAGGAACGCCAGTTCCCGGCCATCATTCCGCTCGCGCCGCTGATCTTCGGCGAGCTGATCGTGCCGCGCTCGCTGGCCGCCGGTGGCATCATCGCCGTGGTCTGCGCCGCCGGTCTGCACTGGTTCTTCAACCGCAGCCGTGCCGGCCTGGCCATGTCGGCGGTGGCCGAGGACCACCAGATCGCACTCGCCATGGGCATCAGCGTACGCCGTTCGATCGCCTTCGCCTGGGCACTGGGCGGCGTGCTGTCGGTCATCACCTCGATGGTCTACCTGAGCGGCAAGTCGCTGACCTTTCTGTCGTCCGAGATCGGCTTTGCGGCACTGCCCGTCGCGCTGCTGGCCGGGCTGGAGTCGATCGGCGGGCTGCTGCTGGCCGGCATCATCGTCGGCGTCGTGCAGGGCCTGACCGCCGCCTACATCGACCCGCTGATCGGCGGCAACGCCGCGGCGGTGGTGCCCTACGTCTTCATGCTGGTCGTGCTCATCGTCCGGCCCACCGGCATGTTCGGCTGGAAGCGCATCGAAAGAGTCTGAAACCCATGGACCCCTCCGGCATCTTCTCCACCAGCTACGCCCGCGACAGCGCGCTGGTCCGCACGCGAGCACAGTGGCTGGCCCTGGCGCTGTTCGGCGCCGCGCTGCTGCTCTACCCCTGGCTGGCCTCGCCGCGGCTGGTGGCGGTGGCCAACCTGATGCTGGTCACCTCCATCGTCGTGGTCGGGCTGCAGATCACCACCGGCTACGCCGGCCAGATCAACCTCGGCCAGGCCGCCTTCATGGGCGTGGGCGCCTACGGCGCCAGCGTCGTCGAAGTCAAGTTCGGCCTGCCGTTCTGGGTCGCCGTGCCGGTGGGCGGACTGCTGGCGGCGCTGGCCGGCTGGGCCTTCGGCCTGACGGCCGCGCGCATCAAGGGTTTCTACCTCGCGCTGACCACCATTGCAGCGCAGTTCCTGTTCGTCTTCGTGGTGCTGAACCTGCCTTCGTCGTGGCTCGGCGGCGTCAATGGCTTCAGCCTGGAACCGGCGCGGCTGGGCCCGCTGGTGTTCGACAGCGACCGCGCGCTGTACCACCTGTTCCTGTTCAGCACCGCGGTGATGGTCTTCGGCGCCTTCGGCATCCTGCGCAGCCGGCACGGCCGCGCCTTCGTGGCGGTGCGGGACGACGACGTGGCCGCCGGCATGATGGGCATCGACGTTCCCGGCACCAAAGCCCGCGCCTTCGTGCTCGGCGCCTTCTACGCCGGCATCGGCGGCGCGCTGTGGGCCTACCAGATCCGCTTCGTCTCGGTCGACCAGTTCACGCTGTTCAACTCGATCTGGTTCATCGCCATGATGATCGTCGGCGGGCTGGGCTCCATCGTCGGCGCGCTGATCGGCACGGTACTCATCCGCATCGTTCAGGAGGGCATCACCACCCTGGGCCCCGATCTCATCGAGTTCATCCCCACCCTGAGCAGCGACATCGTGTTCGCCAGCATGAACGTGTTCCTGGGCCTGGTCATCACCGGTTTCCTTCTGCTCGAGCCCAAGGGCTTGATGCATCGCTGGAACATCTTCAAGGCGACCTATCGACTCTGGCCCTTCCCGCACTGAAGCCCCCGTTCCCGACCCGCACCTCCAAGGAGACACCCACATGCAACGACGCCCCTTCCTGACCTGTGCCACCGCTGCCGCCTGCGGCCTGTTGCTGAGCACCGCCGCGCACGCCCAGACCACGATCAACGTGGCCGCGCTGGCCGATTTCGCCGGCCCCTACGCCAACGTGATGAACGACATGCAGGGCGGCCGCCTGGCGGTACTCGACTGGTGGAACAAGGAGGTCGGCGAGAAGCTCAAGGTGCGCATCGTCGTCAAGACCTACGACACGCGCTACGACGTGGCGCAGACGGCCAGCCTGTGGCCCGGCATCAAGGCCGAGCTCAAGCCGGCCCTGGTGCTGGGCCTGGGCGGCCCGGACGCGGCGGCCTTGCAGCAGCGGCTGCCGGAAGACAAAGTGCCGATGCTGTTCGGCACCGCCGCCTACGGCTTCGGCTGGAAGCCCGGCCAGTGGGCACTCAACATCCGCCCGACCTATTCGCACGAAGCGGCCGGCTTCCTGGAGTGGTTCCGCGCCACCAAGCTGGACGGCAAGCGCCCGGTGAAGGTGGCGATCATCACCTCCGAAGCCACACCCGCCTACGCCGACATGGCCAAGGGCCTGCAGAGCTATACCAAGGCCCATCCCGACAAGGCCACCTTCGTCGAGGCCATCTGGACCGAGGTGCAGCCGGCCGACCTGACGCTGCAGGTGCGCCGCTTGGCCAACGCCGGCACCGACGTGATCGTCATCCAGACCAACACCGCGCAGGCCGTGGCCACCAAGCGCGCGCTGCAGGCACTGGGCAAGAACATCCCGATCATGCTGTCGCTGCACAACGGCGTGGCCGGGTCGTCGCGCGCGCTGGGCGACGCCAACGGCTTCGCCGGTGACTTCGAGGTCGGCGCCATCGCAGACGCCAGCGAGGACGACACCACGGCGCGCAAGTTCTACCGCATGCTGCAGGACAAGCATGGTCTGAAATCGGGCTGGAACGCCATGACCATGATCGGCCTCGGACAGTCCATCGTGGCGGTGCGCGCGATCGAGGCCGCGGTCAAGGCCAAGGGCGCCGACAAGGTGAACGGCGAGGCCGTGCACGCCGCGCTGCTGGCCACTCCGTTCACGTCGGCCGAGCTGATGGGGCTGCTGCCCGGCGTGGACTTCAGCGTCGACTCGCCCTTCCCCACCGGCAGCGCCAAGGTCAACGTGGCGACGATGAAGGAAGGCAAGGTGGTGCGGGCCGCCGGCGACGTAGCCGTGCCCACGGTGCCGAAGTGGTGACGGACAGCAGCGAATCGGCCGTTGTGGAGGCGCGGCGCCGGGCCGCGACACAAGCGCAGGCGTCGGCGCAGGTGCAGCCTGCCGACGCCGCGGCAGGCTCACTGCTGGCCTTGAGCAACGTCGAGGTGCTCTACGCCGAGGTCATCCTGGCGCTCAAGGGCGTGTCGATGCAGGTTCCGCAGCGCGGCTGCGTCGCCCTGCTGGGCGCCAACGGGGCCGGCAAGAGCACCACGCTGAAGGCCATCTCGGGCGTGATCGACTCCGAGGACGGGCGCGTCTCGGGCGGCAGCATCACGTTCGAAGGCCAGCCGATCCGCGGCCTGGACTCGGCCGCCGTCGTGCGGGCCGGCCTGGTGCACGTGATGGAAGGCCGGCGCGTGCTGCCGCACATGACGGTGGAGCAGAACCTCATCATCGGCGGCCACATGTTCAAGTCCGCCGCCGCGATGCGCCAGGCGCTGTCCGCGGTGTACCAGGCCATCCCGCGCCTGGCGGACCTTCGCAAGCGCGTCGCCGGCTACCTCTCGGGCGGCGAGCAGCAGATGCTGGTGATCGGTCGCGCCATCATGGCCGAGCCCAGGCTGATGCTGATCGACGAGCCTTCGCTGGGCCTCGCGCCGCGCATGGTCGAGGAGGTGTTCGCCGTCCTGCACCGGCTGCGCGAGCAGGGCCTGGCGCTGCTGATCGTCGAGCAGAACACGCGCGTGGCGCTCGAGATCGCCGACTACGGCTACGTGATGGAAAGCGGGCGCATCGTTCTCGAGGGCGCTGCCGAGGAGTTGCGCGCCAATGAAGACGTGCGCGAGTTCTACCTCGGCCTGGACCGAGAAGGCGGACGCAAGAGCTTCCGCGAAGTCAAGCATTACCGGCGGCGCAAACGCTGGTTGGGCTGAGCACCGAAAACAAGGAGTTCGAGAGCATGAGCGGCCCCCTGAAGGGTTTGAAAGTCATCGAGTTCGGCGGCATCGGGCCCGGCCCCTTCTGCGCCATGATGCTAGCGGACATGGGGGCCGACGTGATCCGCCTCGACCGCAAGGCCGACAAGGGCCGGGACCGCGGCGACCCGGCGTTCCTGGCCAGCGGCCGGCGCAGCGTGCTGCACCGCGGCCGGCGCTCGGTGGCGGTCGATCTGAAGTCGCCGCAGGATCGCGACAAGGTGCTGGCC
>JBASTF010000119.1:0-8076 GCA_049274755.1 Rubrivivax sp.
GCCAGGCGCAGCAGCGGCGCGTAGGCCTCGCGGAACAAGGCGATGTCGGTCACCGCCAGCGCGCCGACGGTTTCGCCGTGATAACCGCCGGCCACGCCGACGAAACGGCATTTGGCCGGCCGGCCGGCGTTGCGCCAGTGGTGCGCGCTCATCTTCAGCGCGATCTCGACGGCCGAGGCGCCGTCGCTGGCGTAGAAGGCGTGGCCAAGGCCGGTCAATGCGGCCAGACGTTCGGACAGCTGAACCACCGGAGCGTGTGTGAAGCCGGCCAGCATCACATGGTCCAACTCGTTCAGCTGCTCGACCAGCGCGGCGCGGATCGCCGGGTGGTTGTGGCCGAACAGGTTCACCCACCAGGAGCTGATGCCGTCGAGCAGGCGCCGGCCTTCGAAGTCGTGCAGCCAGACTCCCTCGGCGCGAGCGATCGGGACCAGTGGCTGCGCGGCGCCGTCGGCCGCGTGCAGCTTCATCTGCGTGCAGGGATGCCAGACCGCCGCCAGGCTGCGGCGCCGCCAGTCCTCGTTCAGGCCCGTCAGCGGGCCGACGCTTGGCGCGCCATCGGGCCCCGTGACGGAGCCGGCCAGCGCCGAACTCGGTCGCGCGGGACGCTCAGCCTTGGGGTACATCGCCTTCCAGCGTGATGCGGTGCATCACGCGGCGGTGCCCGTGATAGTCGTTGATGGGGTAGTGCTGCACACAGCGGTTGTCCCACAACGCGAGCGAGCCTTCCTGCCAGCGAAAGCGGCAGGTGAATTCCTCCTTCTTCTGATGCTCGAAGAGGAAGGCCAGCAATGGCGCGCTCTCGGCTTCGGTCATGCCGGCAAAGCGCACCGTGTGGCCGGCGTTCATGTACAGCGCGCGCTGGCCGGTTTCGGGGTGAACACGCACCGCCGGGTGCACGGCCTCGTAGCTGCGCCGCTCGCCGCGGCCACCTTCCGCGATGCGGTCTTCACGGGTGCGCGAGGTGTCGGCCTTGTCCGAACTGTTCACGCACCCCAGGGTCGCCAGCAGGCGCTTCATGCCGTCCGACATGGCCTCGTAGGCCGCCACCTGGCTGGCAAACAAGGTGTCGCCGCCCTGCGGAGGCACCTCGCGCGCCAGCAGCAGCGTGGCCATCGGAGGCCGCTCGAGATAGGCTGTGTCGGTGTGCCAGACACCGCCGAAGTTGACCGTCTCATGCGCGAGCTTCTTGATTTCGATGATCTTCGGGTAGCCGGCGATGCCATGGACGAAGGGGTACTCCACCGGCGTACCGATCACCTGGGCAAAGGCCATGAACTGGTCCGGCGTCAGCGGCTGGTCGCGCAGGAACACGACGCCGTGCTCGAGCCAGATGCGGCGCACTGCAGCGCGCTGTTCGGCAGACAGGGGTTCACGTAGATCGACGCAGGAGATCTCGGCGCCGATGGCGCCGGCCAGGCGCGCCACGTGAATTGTGGCTGTGTTCATCGCAAACTCTCCATGCGCTCCGATGCTGCGCGAATGATGGCGCGCTCGAGCTTGTGCGGTTCGATCGGCTTGACGACGAAGTCGTTCATCCCGGCAGCCAACGCCTCGGCCCGCTCGGAGGCAAAGGCCGCAGCGGACAGGCCGATGATCGGCAACTCGAAACGCTTGTACTCCACACGCAGCAGCCGCGTCGCCTCCAGCCCTCCCATCACGGGCATCTGCAGGTCCATCAGCACGAGATCGATGGCCCGCCCTTGTGCAGCGTGCTCCCGGACGGCCTGCAGCGCCAGCCGGCCGTCTGCCGCTTGAACCACACGCGCGCCGCGCTGCTCGAGCAGGGCCACGCAGATCATCATGTTGACGTCGTTGTCCTCCACCACAAGAACGTTCAGGTCGGCGAGTGCGGCGGCGTCGAGCCCGGCGAAGTCGGACGCCGAAGGCGGGCGCGCGGACGGTGGCAAGGGCAACTCGGCCCAGAAGACGCTTCCCTGCCCGGGCACGCTGTCCGCGCCGACGGCTCCGCCCATCAGGGCAGCCAGTTCGCGGCAGATGGACAGACCCAACCCCGTGCCGCCGAAGCGGCGTGTTGTGGATTCGTCGGCCTGGCTGAACGGCAAGAACAGCCGTTGACGGGTCGCGTCGTCAAAGCCGGGTCCGGTGTCGTGTACCGCCAGCCGCACGTTCGACCCGGCAGCGCACTCGATACGGATCTGCACCGAGCCTGTGGCCGTGAACTTCAGCGCATTGTTGATGAAGTTGGCCAGGATCTGGCGCACCCGCAGCGGGTCGCCCTCGACCACCTCGGGCACCCCAGGGTCGATGTGGAGGCTGAATTCGAGTTCGCGCGCGCGCGACAGAACGCCGAACGAGCGGTGCAGCGAGTGCGCCAGTTGATGCAGGTCCATGGGCGTCACATCGATGTCGAGCCGCCCGGCCTCGATCTTGGAGAGGTCGAGAATGTCGGAGACGATGGACGACAGGCTCTTGGCGCTGTCGGCCATCAGGTCGAGGTACTCGCGCCGGCGCTGCCGGCTGCCCGCGCCCTGCTGAAGCAGGCGCGCCAGACCCAGCAGCGCGTTCAGCGGTGTGCGCAGTTCATGGCTCATGTTGGCGAGGAACTGGCTCTTGGTGCGACTGGCCTGTTCGGCGCGGTTGCGAGATTCCTCGAGGTGGCGCGTCAGCTGGAGGCGCTCGGTGATGTCCTCGCAGATCCACAGCGTCCCGCCGTCGGCGCCGCGCTCGGGCTCCACCGCCTGGGCCAGCAGGCGCAGCGCACGCGTTGTGCCGTCGGGCCGCACCATGTCGGGGAACTCCAGTTCAACCGGCTCGCCGCGGGCCAGGCCCGGTCCGATGCGGCGCCCGATGTCGGCGTAGACCTCATCGCTGGGCCACAACACGCGGCCGGGCTGCCCGGCCAAGCTGCCCGGCACCCAGCCGAAGATGCGGTCGAAGGCCGGGTTGGTGTGGACGAAAGTGCCGTTGCGGGTGAGCGCGACGCCCGCAGGCACGTGCTTGAACATCAGCTCGTGCTCCAGCCGCACCGACCCCATGTCGCGGCGCCGGCTGGTGATGACCTGCAGATAGCTGGCCCCGCCGCTGGCCTGCAGCACCGTGGCACGGGCCCGGGAGCGCAGGCTGCTGCCGTCGCGCGTGCGTACGGTGGCCACATGCTCAACCACGCCGCCGGCGGCCGCGTCGGCGATGAACTGCTCCATCACGGCGACGTCGGGCCACCAGCCACCCTGCTGGGGCGTGCAGCCGATCACCTCATGCGGCGCGTAGGCCAGCGTATCGAAGAACAACCGATTGACCTGGACCAGGCGGCGCGAAGGCAACTCGATCAGTACCGCCGCTTCGGTCAGCAGCGACGTGGTGCTGGCAAACACGCTGACCAGTTCTGGTACCGTGTCGCTCACTGGGGATGCACCGTGTCAAGACGGCGGTCGGCAAGCGCTGCTACAGCCCGCCGCGCCCGGCCAGCAACTGGCGAGCGATCGTGCGGCGCTGGATCTCGGCAGTGCCGTCGGGGATGCGCATCACGCGGGCAAAGCGGTATCCTTCCTCGATGCGCAGCTCGTTGGTCAGGCCCATGGCGCCATGCACCTGGATGCTGCGGTCCATCACCCGGCCCAGCATCTCGGTGGAAAACGCCTTGACCATGCTGACCTGCGCGGTGGCCGGCTGACCCTGATCGATGCGCCATGCACAGTTCTGGATCATCGACTTGGCGGCGTAGATGTCCATGGCGCAATCGGCAAGCATGAACTGCACCGCCTGGTGCTCGGCGATCGGCACGCCCGAGGTCTTGCGCACCTTGGCATATTCGATGGCCTGGTCCAGCGCCCAGCGCGCCAAGCCCAGGCAGGTGGCGGCCATGCCCATGCGGCCGGCGTTGACTCCGTCCATCGCCACCGCGAGGCCGCGGCCGACGGCACCCAGGCGGTGATCGTCGGGCACGCGAACGTTGTCCAGCACCACCACGCCGGTGTCACCGCCCAGGTGGCCGACGGTGTTGATCAGTCGCGGCACGCTGAAACCCGGCGTGTGCGTGTCGACGAAGAAGCCGGTGACGCCACCCTTGTGCTGCGCTGCGGCCTCGGGGTCGGTCAGCGCGAACACCATCGCATGGTCGGCATATGGCGAGTTGGTGATCCACTGCTTTGTGCCACTGAGAACCCAGTGCTCGCCGTCGCGTACGGCGCGGGTCTTCATCGCAAACACGTCGGACCCGGCGTCGGGCTCGCTGAGCGCAAAGCACAGCGTCTTCTCGCCGCTGGCGATGCCGTCTCGGTAGCGCTCGAAGACGCTGGCGTCCAGGTGGCGCAGCACCGGCGACAGGCCGTTGGTGAACGGCGATGGCAGCACCACGGTCTGGATCAGCGGATGCCCCGGCCCGAAGCGGTGGTTGATGGCCTCCTGCACATGGGCCATCACCTGCGCGCCCTGGCCGGCGCCGCCGAGCTTCTCGTCGCCGAACAGGTTGTAGTAGCCGAGTTCGGCCGAGCGCATGCGCACCTGGCGGCGCAGCGCCAGCGCCTCGGGCACGTAGCGGCCGTCGGCGTGGAACAGGGAGCGCTCGCTGCCCAGCACGGCCTGGTGTCGGGCCTCCAGCGGCAGCACCTCGCGCTCGATGAAACGCAGCACGGCCTCGGCAATGGCCGTGGTGTCGGGCTCGATGTCGAAATTCATGCCGGATCTCGGGCCAGCCTGAACTTGGGCAGCGTGATGTCGTCGGTGACGGCATCGAAATGCACTGCCACCCGCTGGCCGATGCTCACCGCCTCGACATCGTCGATGACGATGTTGGTCAGCATGCGCGCACCCTCGTCGAGGTCGATCACGGCCACCACGTAGGGCGCGTCGGCCTTGAAGGCCGGGCCGGCCGGACGCCGGGCGATGGTGAAGCTGTAGATGGTGCCGGTGCCACGCGCATCCGACCATTCGAGCGCGTCGGAGTGGCAATGCGGGCACAGCGCGCGCGGGTAGAAGTGGTGCCGTCCGCAATCGCGGCAGTACTTGAGGATCAGGCGCTTGTCCTTCAGCGCCGACCAGTAAGGTGCGCTTTCGGGGTCGACAACGGGCAGGGGCTTGTCGTACATGGTGGTCGTCGCTGCTCAGCGGGTGGAAAGGATGCAGGTGGCGCCGCTGGACAGCGTTCCGCCGGTGCCGTGGACGAGGGCGGTGACGGCGTCCTTGATCTGCCGCTCGCCGCACTCGCCGCGCAGCTGGCGCACGGCCTCGATCAGCAGGAAGATGCCGTACATGCCCGGGTGGGCGTAGGAGAGTCCGCCGCCGTTGGTGTTCAGCGGGAACGGGCCACCCGGCGCGGTGCGCTGGCCGGCAACGAAGGCCCCGCCCTCGCCGCGCTGGCAGAAGCCCAGGGCCTCGAGCGTGAGCAGCACGGTGATGGTGAACGAGTCGTAGAGCTCGACCACGTCGATGGCCTCGTGGCCGATGCCGGCCATCGCGAAGGCATCGCGTCCGGCCACCTCGGCGGCCGTCAAGCGTGCCAGGTCGGGCATCGCGGCGATGGTCCAGTGGGTGTGCGCCTCGCCGTAGCCGCGCACGTGCACGGCCTTGCGGCCCAGCGCCTTGGCATGCGCCGCGGTGGTCATGACGATGGCGCCGCCGCCGTCGGTGACCAGGCAGGCGTCGAGCAGGTGCAGCGGGTCCGAGATCATCGGGCTGTTCAGCACGTCGTCGATCGACAGCGGCCCGCGATTCGTCGCACCCGGGTTCAGCGCTGCCCACTTGCGCGTGGCCACTGCAATCTCGGCCAGGTGTTCCGAGGTGGTGCCGAACTCGTGCATGTGGCGCATCGCCGCCAGCGCGTAGCCCCCAATGGGCGTGGGCATGCCCCAGGGTGTCTCGTATTGCATGGTCAGCACGGAAGGCCGCCCAGCCAGGTTGCGGCTGGCTTCGCTGCGCTGCAGGCTGCCGTAGGTGATCAGCGCCACCTCACAGCGCCCGGCCTCGATGGCCATGGCCGCGTGTGCGACATGGGCCTCGAAAGCCGAGCCTCCGATGTTGGTGCCGTCGACGAAGCGTGGCACGATACCCAGGTACTCGGACAGCGTGACTGTGGCGAGTTGCCCTGGCCCCGGCACACCCCACATGCCGGCCGTGAGCAGGCCGTCGACCTCGCGCATCGGGATGCCGGCGTCGGCCAACGCATCGCGCGCCGCCAGTGCCTGCAGCTGCAGCACCGACATCGGCGTCAGTACCTTGCCGTCTTTCAACGCGACGTCGGCGACACCGACGATCACGGCTTCGGGTTTTCCCATCGACCTCAAACTCCTCGACAATGCCATTGAATCAAACAACCGTTAGGTCGCACGATAGGACGAACATGCAAACACTTCAAGATCGGATTGCCCTCATCACCGGTGCCACGGCCTATATCGGCCGCGCTGCAGCGCAGGAACTGGCGCGCCGCGGCGCCCATGTCATCGTCAACGGCCGCAACGCCCACAGCGGTCAGGCCGTGGTCGAAGAGATCCAGAACGCCGGAGGCCGCGCCGAATTTGAAGCCGCCGATCTGACGGACCCCGAGGCGGTGCGGGCGATGGTCGGGCGTATCGTGCAACGCCACGGCCGGCTCGACGTGCTGGTGGCCAGCGGCGCCGGCGCCAGCAGCGACTCCCTGGCCTTCAAGTTGTTCATGGAGATGGAAGAAGCCGACTTCGAGACCTATATCCGCTCGCACTGGCTGACGCGTGCGCACGCCATCCAGGCTGCGGCGGCGGCGATGCGCGCACAGCGCCGCGGCAAGATCGTGACCATCGGCACCGATGCCGGGCGCGTTGCCACGGTGGGCGAGTCCTTCATCGGTGGCGCCACGGGCGGCATGATGCAGATGTGCCGGGTGCTGGCGCGCGAACTCGGGCGCGACGGCATCCGCATCAACGCCGTGGCGATGAGCTACATCTGGGACGCCGAACCTCGCTGGGGCGGCGGCTCGCCCGCGCTGGCCGGCGCGCACGGCCAAGGGATGATCGACAACCTGAGAAAGCGCATGCTGTTTCCGGTGCACTGCGCCGACATCGCGCAGGCTGTGGCGTTTTTCGCCGGCCCGGAGTCCGATGCCATCACCGGCCAGACGCTGAGCGTCAACGGCGGGCTGAGCACACCGGGCTGACATGGCCGTCAAGCCGCGGCATGCGCGGCCTTGACGGCCGCCCGGTCAATGCCGCCTGCGGCCGTCTTCGGCAGCGCGGCGACGAAGACGACGTGCTTGGGCTTCTTGTAGCGTGCGATGCGCTGGCCGACGAACTCGACCAGCGCGTCGGCCGCCAGCGTCTGGCCGGGCTGGAGCACGCACACCGCCTTGATCGCCTCGCCCCACTGCGCATCAGGCACCCCGAACACGACCGCCTCGCTCAGTGCCGGGTGCTCGCGCAGCGCACGCTCGACCTCGGCCGGGTAGACGTTTTCGCCGCCTGGCTTGATCAGTTCCTTGGCCGGCGAGCGGCCGACGTACCAGAGGTAGCCGTCGGCGTCGAAACGGCCCATGTCGCCGGTGTGGTGCCAGCCGCCGCGGAAGGTGAAGGCGTTGTCGGCGTCGCAGTTCCAGTAGCCATTGAAGACCATCGGCCCGCGCACCACGATCTCGCCCGCCATGCCTTGGGCGACAGGTCGGTCTTCGTCGTCGACGACGGCCACCGTGTGCTGCTCGACCGGAAGGCCCGCGCTGCCGGGCCGGTCGGCATAGCGGGAGGTCGATACCGAGCCGGAGGTCTCGGTCTGGCCATACGCGACCCAGAAGCTGGCATGCGGGCAATCGGCTGCGAAGCGCGCCAGCGTGTCCGGCGCATCAATGCCCGTCATGATGCGCAGGCCCCGGAGCTTGGATCCTGCGGCCGCAGCGGCGTCGAGCACGGCGCCCAGCATCGGTGGGAACGAACCCATGACGCTGCCGCGCTGTTCGTCGATCAGCCCCACGACGGCCTTGGGATCGAATCGCGGCAGCAGGACCGTGGCGCCGGCGGCGACCATCAGGGCCAGCGTCATTCCGATGCCGGCGAGGTGGAACAGGGGCAGCACACCGACCTGTACGTCGGCGACAGTCAGGTTCCACGCGTGGGCCGACTTGGTCGCCGCTGCCAGCAAGCCGCGGTGCGACAGCAC
>JBASTF010000120.1:0-2346 GCA_049274755.1 Rubrivivax sp.
AGCTGGCCGGCTGGCGCATCAACACCGGGCCGCGCGGCGGCGGCTCGGGGCCGCTGTTCCGCCAGCTGGCCGAAGCCAACAAGCTGCCGCCCGAGCAGCTGCAGCTGGGCGATGCCACGGCGGTCAACGGTGTCGTCGAGCTGGTGCAGGGCCGCATCGACGCGCTGGTGATGGTCTCGGCCGCCGACGCGCCGCTGGTGCAGTACCTGCTGCAGACCCCCGGCGTGCGCCTGTTCGACTTTGCCCAGGCCGAGGCCTATGCGCGCCGCTTCCCGTTTCTGCACCCGCTGCTGCTGCCGCGGGGTGTCGTCGACCTGGCGGCCGACTGGCCGCAGCAGGACGTGCACCTGGTGGCCAGCACGGCCTCGCTGGTGGTGCGTGCCGACCTGCACCCGGCGCTGATGCAGTTGCTGGTGCAGACCGCGCACCAGGTGCATGGTGAAGCCGGCTGGTTCGCCAAGAGCGGCGAGTTCCCCAAGCCCGACAGCACGGCGCTGCCGCTGGCGCCCGAGGCCGAACGTTTCTACCGCAGCGGCCCGCCCTGGCTGCAGCGCCATCTGCCGTTCTGGCTGGCGAATTTCCTCGACCGCATGTGGATCGTGCTGCTGCCGCTGCTGGCGGCCATGGTGCCGCTGTCGCGTGTGCTGCCGCCGCTGGTGACGCTGCGGCTGCGCTCGCGTGTGTTCCGCTGGTATGCCGACCTGCGCGCGGTTGAGCGGGCACTGGACCGGCCGGACGCCGACCGCAGCGCACTGCGCGCCGAGCTCGACCGCATCGACGCGCAACTGGAACATGTGGGCGTGCCGCTGTCCTACACCCACGAACTCTACGAACTGCGCAGCCACATCGTGCTGGTGCGCAAACGCCTTCAACCAGCTCAGCCGGCCGCGTCGTAGGCCTGGCGCAGCCAGCCGGCCAGCGTGGCATCCACCTCGCCGGCCTGCGAGATGCGGGTCGTCGCCTGGCACATGCCCCCCGGCGGCAACAGCTTCAGCCGTGCATGCGGTGCCAGGTCCCTGGCATTGAGGCCGATCTCGACACTGTCCTTGGTGGCCGGCCCCAGCATCGCAAACTGCTTCTTGCGGCGCAGGCTGATGTAGGTCTTTTTCGGCGCCTGCTCGAAGCTGCCGAAGCCCGAGATGACGGCCATCACGGCGTCGTGCAGGGGCCGCAGCCCGGCCTTGGCGCCGGTGTACAGCAGGTCCAGCGGGTCGCCGTCGGCCGCAGGCGGCGCGGCGGGCACCGCGCCGTCTAGCGTCGGCAGCGGTTTGCCGATCAACGTCACCACGGTGTTGGCGTCGCCATAAC
Organism: Rubrivivax sp.; assembly: GCA_049274755.1. Classification (GTDB taxonomy): domain Bacteria; phylum Pseudomonadota; class Gammaproteobacteria; order Burkholderiales; family Burkholderiaceae_C; genus Rubrivivax. The sequence goes on from JBASTF010000120.1 coordinate 1,309, forward strand.
CCAGGCCGAACTGCGCCATCAGCCAGCTGCGGCGCTCGCTGTGTCTGGCGCCGCCCGAGGCGACGGCGGCAGCCTGCAGTTCGGCAATGCCCTTGCCGCTGCGCGTCTGGATGTTGCGCAGCTGGGTCAGCAGCGCGGTTTGTGGATCAGCCATCGTGGAGCCTCCGGTGCGGTCGCAGCGCATCGTCGGCAGCCCGCCGCCGCACGTCAACCGGGGCAACACCGGCAGCGGTGCGACACTCGCGCCATGTCCCATGTCGTCATCATCGGCTGCGGCTTCGGCGGCCTCGAAACGGTGCGCGCGCTGGCCCGGGTGCCGGGCGTCGAGATCACGCTGATCGACCGCACCAACCACCACCTGTTCCAGCCGCTGCTGTACCAGGTGGCCACCGCGGGCCTGGCGGCGCCGGCCGTCTCGGCGCCGATCCGCCATGTGCTGCGGCGCGAGATGCAGCGTGGCCGGCTCACCGTGCTGCAGGCCACCGTCACCAACATCGACGTCGCTGGCCGGGCCGTGGTGCTCGACGACGGTGTGCGCATCGCCTACCAGCACCTGGTCGTCGCCGCCGGCGCCACACACAGCTACTTCGGCAACGACCACTGGGCCGCCGTGGCGCCGGGGCTGAAGACCCTGGCCGATGCCTTCAACATCCGTGCTCGCCTGGTCGGTGCCTTCGAACGTGCCGAACGTGCGAGCGAGACCGCCGAACGCGAAGCCTGGATGAACTTCGTCGTCATCGGCGCCGGGCCCACCGGCGTCGAGCTGGCCGGCACCGTGGTCGAGATCGCGCGCCACACCCTGCCCGACGAGTTCCGCCACATCGATTCGCGGCGGGCCCGTGTCTGTCTCGTCGAAGGGGGCCCACGGGTGCTGGGCGCCTTCGAGCCCAGCCTGTCGGAAAGCGCCAGGCGCCAGTTGCAGAAACTGGGTGTGGAGGTGATGACGGGCTGCCGCGTCACCGCCATCGACGGCCATGGCATCACCGTGCAGACCGACACCGGCGAACAGCGGCTGGCCGCGCGCACCGTGCTGTGGGC
>JBASTF010000121.1:0-2485 GCA_049274755.1 Rubrivivax sp.
GCCTTGTCGCCGGCCCGGGCCGAGGCCGGTGCCTGCACCCGCAGCACGCTGACCAGGGCATAGGGCTGCTGGGCCTGCTGCAGGCGTTGTGCGGTGGCGAACACATCATGGTTCATCGTCGGTTCTCCATCAGTCCAACTGTCGGGCCGCCGCGGCCAGGTCGCGCAGCGAGTTCAGCCGCACAAACCGGTCCACACGGCTGCGTGCACCCTGCGCGGCCAGCGAGGCTGGCGGCTGTTCACCGGGGTGGAACCAGGTGATGCGCCCGGGCAGCACGGCCAGCTCCTCGGCCAGGCGCCCGGGTTCGTCGGCATCGAAGCCGTCGGACAACAGCCACACACGTGCGCTGCGGCCGAGCTGGGCCCGTGCATGCACACGGTGGAAGTCGTTGACGCTGGTGGCGATGCGTGTGCCGCCACCGAAACCCGCCGTCGCCGCGTTGATCTTCTCCTGCACATGGGCCGAGTCGCGCTGCAGCAGCGGCGTCACCTCGGCCAGGCGTGTGTGGAACACAAACACCCGTGCCTGCAGGGCCACGACGCAGGCGCGTGCGATGCGCAGGAACAGCTGCGCATGGGCTTCCATCGAGCGGCTGACGTCGACGAGGATGAAGACCCGGGGCCTCTCGCGCCGCGGCTGCCGCCAGGCCGGGGCCAGCGGCAGGCCACCGGTCTTCAGGCTGTTGCGCAGGGTGCGGCGCACATCGAGCCGCCGGCCTTGTGCGTGGTCGTGCCAGCGGCGTGTGAGGCGGCGCCGCAGCCGGCGTGCAATCTGTTCGGCGATGCGCTCCAGCTGGGCCAGGTCCTGCGGCAGCCACTCGGCCAGGCTGCGGTCGTGCAGGGCTTCGGTGCGGCTGGCGCCGCCCTGGGCTTTTGGCGGGCCGCCGGGTTCACCGTCGACGGCCTGCAGCGCCGTGTCGCCGCGTCCGCGGGCGGGCTTGGATGCGGCTTGGTCCAGGCTGTTGTGCAGGTCTTGCACCAGCTGGCGCAGGTCGCGCCGCGGGCGGGTCTGGCCGCTGCTGCGCACCGTGCCGCGCAGCTTGTCGGGGTGCCAGTAGCGGTCGAACAGCTCGGGCCAGCGCCGCCAGTCCTGCGCGTCGTGGCAGGGGATGGCGCGCCAGGCGGGGGCCAGCAGTCGCGACGCCTCGATGTCCATCGCCAGCGCCGCACGCACCATGGCCTGTTGTTCGGCAATGCCGACCTGCAGGCCATGGTCGCGCAGCAGGGCCGCAAAACCGGCGATGGCGAGCAGCGGGTCGGCGCGCATCTCAGTCCCGCCCGGCCGTTCCGAAGGGACTGAGCGCCCCCTCGGGGGGCAGCGAACGCAGTGAGCTTGGGAGCTTCATGTCAGGCGGCTTTCTCGGCAACACCGGCACGCCGGTCTTCCAGCAGTTGCTGCACACGGTCGGCGCCGGTCTGGAACAGGTCTTCGCGCGTCTTCAGCAGGCAGCCCAGCGTGGCCAGCAGCGCTTGCGGGTCCTCGGGCAGGGCCTTGCACTGCAGCCGGTGCAGGGCACGCACCCAGTCCAGCGTTTCGGCCACACCCGGGGTCTTGCCCAGGTCTTCGCGGCGCAGCCGCTGCACAAAGGCCACGGCTTGTTCGACCAGGGCGCTTTCGGCCTGCGGCAGTGTGCGGCGCACGATGTGGATCTCGCGCGCCAGCGTCGGGTAGTCCAGCCAGTGGTACAGGCAGCGGCGGCGCAGCGCGTCGCTGAGTTCGCGGGTGCCGTTGCTGGTGAGCAGCACCTGGGGCACGCTGCGGGCGCGCAAGGTGCCGAGTTCGGGCACGGTGATCTGCCAGTCGGCCAGCAGCTCGAGCAGAAAGGCTTCGAAGGCTTCGTCGGCGCGGTCGATCTCGTCGATCAGCAGCACCACCGGGGTCTCGCTGCCCAGGGCCTGCAGCAGCGGGCGTTCCAGCAGGTACTCACGCGCGAACAAGTCGTGTTCGGCGAGCTGGTCGCTGCCGTTTTCGTGCAGGCGGATCGCCAGCAGCTGGCGGCCGTAGTTCCATTCGTAGGCCGCCTGCGCCAGGTCCAGGCCTTCGTGGCATTGCAGCCGCACCAGGCGGCGCTGGCCGGCCTGGGCCAGCGCCAATGCCAGCGCCGTCTTGCCGACGCCGGCATCCCCTTCCAGCAGCAGCGGGCGCTGCAGCTCGCCAGCCAGCCAGAGGGTTGTCGCCAGGGCCTCGTCGGCGATGTAGCCGGCGTGGTGGAGTTGTTCTCTCAGGCCCTGGGCATCCATCTCAGTCCCGCCCGGCCGTTCCGAAGGGACTGAGCGCCCCCTCGGGGGGCAGCGAACGCAGTGAGCTTGGGGGCGTCATCTCAACCCGGCTTCTTGCCGCCGAAGAGGCTGGCGAGCCAGCCCTTGAACACGGTCCACATCAACGCGGTGGCGTTGAGTTCCTTGACCGGCGCCGGCGTGGCCGGTGCGGGCGCTGCAGCGGGTGCTGCCGGCACGTCGGCCGTGGCCGGCGCAGCCACCGGCAC
>JBASTF010000122.1:0-3564 GCA_049274755.1 Rubrivivax sp.
TGTAGCGCGACATCGTCGGTGACTGGTCAGCGACATTGATGGTGATGTGTCAGCGGTGACGTTGGGGATAGTGTCACACGAGGTTGGCCTGGATCAAGAGGCGTTGTCGCGCAGCGATGTCGCTGGCATGGTTTCGATGTCGCTGGGCGATGTCGCTGGATCAGGAGCACTGTCGCGGAGCGATGTCGCTGAGGCCAGGGCGGATCGCCTGCGATAGCTCTCGACGTTCATTTCCAGGATAGTGGCGTGGTGAACGAGCCTGTCGATGGCAGCGACAGTCATTGCCTTATCCAAAAAAATGGAATCCCAACCGCTGAATGGTTGGTTGGCGGTGATCATGATGGAGCGCCTTTCGTATCTGGCAGAGATGAGTTCGAACAGGACGCTGGTCTCTGCCTGGTCCTTGCGGACGTAGGACAGGTCATCGAGGATGAGCAGGTCGAAGCGGTCGAGCCTGGCGATCTCCTGGGTCAAGGTCAGGGACTGACGTGCGGCCTGCAAACGCTGGACGAGATCGGTGGTTCGGGTGAAGAAGACCCGGTATCCGCGCGCGACGAGCTCGTTGCCGATGGCGGCTGCGGCGTGGCTCTTGCCGGCACCGGGCGGACCAAATGCCAGAAGATTGTGGCCCGCCTTGAGCCAGGCATCTCCTTGGGTCAGAGCCATGACCTGGGCCTTGCTCAAGGTGGGAACGAGGCTGAAGTCGAAGGCATCCAGGGTCTTGCCGGGAGGCAGCCGTGCTTCTGTAAGATGGCGCTGGATCCGGCGTTGTTCGCGTTCGGCGAGTTCCAGTTCGGCCAAGGCTGCCAGCAGGCGCGAAGCCGGCCACCCCTCCTTGTCCGCTCGTGAACAGAAGTCCGGCCAGAGACGGGCAATGGTGGGCAGACGCAGCGTGCCAAGCAACATGGGCAGCTGGGCGGTGTCGACAGTGATGCTCATGCGGCCATCTCCCTGGCGGTGAGCAGATCGTCGTATGTGTCAGGCTGGGGAATATCGACGACCACATCGGCCGGCTCTTTGCCGGGGCGTTGGAAGCGCTCCTGCAGATCCCTCAGATCGGGTAAACCCTGGCCATCGAGTATGCCGGTCAGGGTCGCGGCGAGCTCAGCCTCGCAGGCCTGGTCATGCGCAAGCCACAGCAGCCCCACCATGCTGCGGCATGCGGCGGCTTTGGGAAGCGCACCCTCCAGAGCATCCCAGCAGCGGCGATATTCGCTGCGAGGGAAGAGCTTGTCGCGATAGACAAGGTTTGCCAGCGCGTGGGGCTTGGTACGCAGGCTGTGGATCACGTGCCGATAATTGACTACGTGGTCATGACCGCCCCGTCCGCGATCGGGCGCCCTCCCGCGTGGCAGGGTCTCGATGGGCTGCCCGGCCAGATAAAGGTCGATCCGGTCATCGAAGATCCTGGCTCGCAGGCTATGGCCGATGAGCCGGGAAGGCACGGTGTAGAAGACCTTGCGCAGCACGAAGCCGCCCGATGAGGTGACGAGCACCGTAGCTTCATCATAATCGCAGCTGCGGCGTGAAGGTAACGGGCGCAGGTGCTCAGCTTCGATGCGCAAGGCATCGCGCCGCCGGGCATTGTGGCGGCCCACGATCTGGGCGAGGAACGTGCGCCAGTCCTCGATGGAGGCGAAGTCACGTGTCCCGCGCAACTGGAGTGCCTGATCGAGCCGATCCTTAAGGTGACCATGACGGCTTTCTATGGACCCATTCTCATGGGCGACCCCGCGATTGTTGCGGGTGGGCTCCATCTGGTAATCGGCGCACAGGGCGGCATAGCGGGTCCGCAGATCTTCCTGGGCATCTTGCTCCAGGTTGGCGAACGCCGCGGAGAGGCTATCGGTGCGATGCTCGTGCGGCACGCCGCCAAGCTGCCACAGCGCATTCTGAAGGCCGCAGGCCAGCGCCGTGAAGCTTTCTCCTCCCAGCACGACCTCGGCATGCTCCCACCCGGAATAGACCAGCGCGAAGTGATAGATCAGGTGCGGGCTCGGATTGCCGGAGATGGTGACCTTCAGATCGCGGGCGTCAAAGAAATCCGACATGCCCTGTCGGCCTGGCGGATGGTCCTGCCGGAAGATGACCTCACGCTCTGGTCCATACTCGGCCTTCCATAGCCGTATCCGGCGTTCCAGGGTCCTGCGGGCTGGTGTTAGATCGAGACCGGGGTGGCGTTGCTCCAGCTCCCCAAGAATAGAGATGGGCTTCAGGCCCGGCGTGCTCTCGAGCAAAGGCACGATTTCTTTATCCCACAGTTCGGCGAGCGGATCTGGCCTGCCGCCGCCATGACGTCGCTCCCGGCGACGCTCCGATGGCGACCGGGGATCTTTCTCTGTCCGGTAGCCCGTGCTGGTGGAAAAGCCCGCCATGGCGGCGGCCGCTTTTTGCGGGTGTTTTTGACGAAGGGACATGTAGTACCTCTGCTGTTGGTCGGTGATGGGACGGCCAGGCATCCGATCCTCTTCTTGGCGTTGAAGATCGGACCATCCTGACCGCTGTCGCCGCCAACGGCACGGGGAAACCCGCGCCCGTGTGGGGGGAAGCTACGTCCGGGCTACGCCCGGCCTCCGCTTCCCCCCACACGTCATCTACGATGTCGCTGACCCTTCAACTGCGATGTCGCTGTGCAATAGCCCCTCGATATAGTTGCGACGGTAGAAGGCCAGGGTGAGATCGACGACCTCTTTCGCCGTGAAGCGGGCGCGACGGACGTTGGAGCTCTTACGGTTGATGCAATAATGGCAGTCGAAGATGCAGCTGTTGGTCAGCAATATCTTGAGGAGCGAGATGCAGCGCCCGTCAGGCGCATAAGCGTGGCAGATTCCCATGCCCTCGGTCGAACCGATCCCCTTCGTCGCCCCCCGCGAGTCGCGCTTGCTCGTCCCGGATGAAGCGCAGGACGCATCGTATTTTGCCGCGTCGGCGAGAATCTCGAGCTTCTGACGAACATCCAGCTGGGCCATATGTTCTTTATATGTTCACATGACGGCGGCGTCCAGTCCGCCCCTTGGGGCAGGTCCGGACGCGCGCCTTCCATGCGGCGGAGCGACGCCCGCAGGCGGCGAGCCCTAGCTGCCTGGCGTGTCCGCCACGCCGTCGGCGCCGGGCCAGAGGCTGCTGTTGCCGCCCGAAGTTATCGGCGTATCGATCTCGACATTGGTCGACCCGATGCGGCTTAGATCGATCAGCACATTCGGGCCGGCAACGGCGTTGCCAGAGCCAGCTGCGCTGCTCGCCTCGCTGCTGTCGTCATCGCCTCCCTCGTCGGCGACGCTGCCACCGGACCCGGAATCGGACGAACTGGAAGAGCCGCTGCTGGCGGCGCTTCCGGACGAAGCGCCGGACGATCCCCCCCCGGACGAGCCGGAAGAAGAACCCGACGATGACGTGGATCCGCCTCCCGATGCGCTCCCGAAGCTGGCGAGGCCGCCACTGGAGCCGGAGCTCACGCTACCGCCGGAGACGCGCGTCCCCGTCAGCGATGCCTGGACGCTGGCCGTGATGATCGTCGTCTCGCGCATCACCGTCTGCATCACCACCGGCGGTGGCGGTGGCGGT
>JBASTF010000123.1:0-1825 GCA_049274755.1 Rubrivivax sp.
GTCCCGTCACGAAATGAGGCCGCGATCGCGGCGGCCTCATCCGGTTAGCGCTGTGTTGCGCAGATTTCCTTCTTCATGCCATCGGCCGGCTTGTTTCCCTCGGGCTGATCTGGCCGCACGAGGCGGCCTTACTTTCCGATAGGTGGTCGCAGTCCCGGCGACGATACCCACTCGCTCATCTGGCAGGCCGTTTCGAGCTGACGTGCCTTCTTAAGCATCGCATCACGCGCACGGCCCGGGGGCAAATCCATTGCCTCTTCACGAGTCTTGTCCGCGAGTTCCTTCCATTTTTGTTCGAACGGGGGCTTCTCTGGTTGGCGGGGCATGCGCTTCTCCTGTGTTCGCTAGAGCGGCTCCATGGCTCTTGGCTGGCAGCAAAAGTTAACGCCTTAATTCAGAACTCGTCTGTCCAGTTCCGCACACGAGATGCAAATTAGGCCACGGCGAAAATCAAAACAGGCCACTAGGGGTTAAAACAGGCCAGTACCACCCCGCGCATATATCCCCTCTGGACATGTAGAACAAACCCGGTTAGAGTACCTATATTCTACGGGGAGGCTCGCATGGCTCAGAAGTCGTCGAATATCCGGCAGTTCCAGAAGCGGTTCCCCGACGAGGATGCTTGCCTTGCCCACTTGATGCGCACCCGGTTTGGCGAGCGGTTCACCTGCTTTAAGTGCCAGAAGCAGGCGACCTATTACCGGGTCAAAGCCCGTCGCTCGTTCGAGTGCGAGCATTGCGGCTATCAGGTCTACCCGACCGCTGGCACCCCGTTTGAGAAGACCCGCACCAGCCTGCGCGACTGGTTCTATGTCATGTTCCTGTTCTGCACGACGCGGAACGGCGTGGCCGCAAAGGAAGTGCAGCGCCAGCTTGGCGTGACCTATAAAACGGCGTGGCGTATGTGCCGCCTGATCCGCCTCTACATGGGCTACGTTGACGGCGACAACCCTGTGGGTGGCCCCGGCAAGACCGTGGAAGTGGACGAGACGTTCGTTGGCGGCAAAGACCTCAACGGCAAACCGGACGACAAGTCCGTGGTGTTCGGCGTCCTAGAGCGCGGCGGCGACGTGGTGACACGCCACGTTATCGACCGCACCGCCAAGACGCTCGTTCCGCATGTCGTGAGCTTCGTGAAGAAGGGATCGCGCGTCCACACGGACGAATTGTCTAGCTATCGTTCGCTGACTGAGCGTCATGGCTACGATCACGAAACGGTCGATCACTCAGCCAAGGAATACGTTCGCGGCGACGTTCACACGAATGGCATTGAGTCGTTCTGGTCCAGCGTCAAGCGCGGGATCAACGGGACTTATGTTTGGGTTTCGAAGAAGCACTTGCAGACTTACCTGCGCGAGTTCGAGTATCGCCATAACCTGCGCCAACAGCCTGCTTTGATGTTTGAGCTTCTTTTGCAGGCTTTCCCGAAGGTTCGGGTTGAGTAGCCATCATCTGCAATAGCCTGTCGAAACGCTTGTCGGCGTCGTGTTGCTTTGGCTTCGGCATCTAGTTTTACCCCCAAGTGTTAGTTCAGAACACGCACGTTATTATGAGTTAGGCAAACTAGCGGTTCTTCTGTTCGCTTATTAAAGCGACCGCAGATCGTGGAGAACGCCTTCTTTCCATGTGGCACCAGATCATCTGCGAAGCCAACAATTGCAGCAAAGTATAGATACTTTTGGCCTGCGACGATGGCATCAAAAATTACATCGGGAATTTGGACGGGGACCCAGAAGGAACGAACATCATTCGGATAAATCTCTATGCCACTTCCACTGGTCCCCAAAATTGCTTTTAAAGCGCCCTGATAGAGCAAGTCCTCCTC
>JBASTF010000124.1:0-2619 GCA_049274755.1 Rubrivivax sp.
GCGCCGGCACCATCGCCATCGAAGCGGCGCAGATGGCCTGCGGCATCGCGCCCGGCATCCAGCGCCGCTTCGCCTTCGAACGCCTGCTGCCCTTCCGCCCGCACCAGGCCGACTGGCGCGACCTGCAGCGCGCCGCGAAGGCCCGTGTGCATGCACCGGCCGTGCCGGTGTTCGCCGGCGACGTGAGCTTCCGCATGACCGAGTTCGCGGCGCGCAACGCCGAGCGGGCCGGTGTCGCCAAGGCCATCGACTTCAAGACCGTCGACGCCTTGCAGCGTCTGCCGCCGGCCGCGGCCGGCACGCTGATGCTGAACCCGCCGTATGGCGAACGCATCGCCGCCAAGGGCAAGGGCAGTGACACGGCGCGCGAAGGTTTCGAAGGCGGCGGTTCGTCGGCCGAGTTTTTCGCCGGCCTGGCCAGCCACTGGAAACGCCACTACGCAGGCTGGACCGGCTGGATGCTGAGCCCGGACATGAAACTGCCGTCGCTGATGCGCTTGAAGGAGAGCCGCCGCGTCCCCATGTGGAACGGCCCGATCGAGTGTCGGCTTTTCAGATTCGACATGATCGCGGGATCGAACAAGGACAGTTCCACATGACCAAGACCCTGAAGATCGACTTCGTCTCCGACGTTGCCTGCCCCTGGTGCGCCGTCGGCCTGAGCGCGCTGGAACGCGCTGCCGAAAAACTGCAGGGCGAGGTGGCGCTGGACCTGCACTTCCAGCCCTTCGAGTTGAACCCGCAGATGGTGCCCGAAGGCGAGGACGTCGACGAGCACCTGTCGCGCAAGTACGGCCGCACGAAGGAGCAGTTCGCCGCCGCGCGGCAGACCATCCGCGAGCGTGGCGCCGCCGTCGGCTTCAGCTTCGGCGAACGCACGCGCATCTGGAACACCTTCGACGCCCACCGTCTGCTGCACTGGGCCGGGCTGCAGGGTGCGGCGCAGCAGCATGCGCTGAAGGCGGCCCTGCTGCAGGCCTACCACGGCCAGGGCCGCAACCCCAGCGACGCCGAGGTGCTGGCCGAGGTGGCGGCCTCGGTGGGCCTGGACGCGGCACGTGTGCGCGAGATCCTGCAGGGCGACGAATACGCCGAGGCCGTGCGCGCCGAGGAACAGCACTGGCTGCGCCTGGGCATCAACTCGGTGCCGGCCGTGGTGGTGAACAACCGCCACCTCATCAGCGGCGGCCAGCCGCCCGAGGTGTTCGAGCAGGCCTTGCGCGAGATCGCCGCGGCCTCGGCCTGAGCGATCAGCCCCCGCCGGCCATCGCCGGCAGGCGCTGGAACCAGGGCTGGGCGGCTTCCAGCTGCGCCGCCAGCTGCAGCAGCGTGGGTTCGTCGCCCATGCGGCCGACGAATTGCACACCCAGCGGCAGGCCCTCGGCTGTCCAGTGCAGCGGCACGCTCATCGCCGGCACGCCGGCGAGGTTGGCCAGCTGCGTGAACGGGTAGGGCGCGAGGTTGTCGCGGGCGATGTCGTCGATGGTGCTGCGCAGCAGCCCGCTGCGCCCCAGCAGGCCCAGCAGCCCGGTGTTCAGCAGCAGCTTCAGCGCCGCCTGCTCGCGCCGCGGCGGGTCGATGGCACCGTGCAGCAGCGGCGGGCCGGCCAGCGACGGTGTCAGCCAGACGTCGTGGCGGCCGTGGAATTCGCCCAGCGCCCGCGCAAAACCGTTCCAGCCGACCAGATGGCCCGTCAGCGTGCCGGCGCCGATGGTCTGGCCCAGCACCGCCATCACTCGGGTCAGCAGTTCGAAATCGCTGTGGCGCGCGCCCTGGCTCAGCGCACAAGCCACGGTGGCCGGCACCTGGCCGAAATACAGGTGCAGAAAGGCCTGGGCCAGCGCGGGGCCGTCGATGGCCGGCGCCGCTTCGACGACCTCGTGGCCCAGGCGTTCACACAGCCGCGCTGCGGCCTGCACCGCGGCCACGGCCTCCGGATGCACCGGCGTGGCTATCGGCGACACGCTGCTGAAAGCCACCCGCAGCCGCGGCGGCGTGCGCTGCAGCGCCTGCACAAAGGGCAGCGGCGGCACGGCGGCGACAAACGGATCGCCGGGCTCCGGGCCGCACAGGATGTCCAGCGCCAGCGCCGTGTCGCGCACGCTGCGCGACAGCACGCCTTCGCTGCAGGCGCCGAACCAGACCTCGCCGATGCCGGGGCCGTTCGACACCCGCCCGCGCGAGGGCTTCAGCGCAAACAGCCCGCAGCAGGCCGCCGGAATGCGCAGCGAGCCGCCCCCATCGTTGCCACCGGCCATCGGCACGACACCGGCCGCCACCGCCGCCGCCGAACCGCCGCTGGAACCACCCGGCACATGGGCCGGGTTCCAGGGGTTGTTGACACGCCCGAAGGCCTGCGAATCGCTGACGCCCTTGAGCCCGAACTCCGGCATGTTGGTCTTGCCGAACACGGTGGCGCCAGCGTCCAGCAGCCTGCGCAACGGCGCCGCGTGCTGCTGCGGCACGACGTGCTGCATCGACCGGCTGCCGTAGCTCGTCGGCACACCGGCGACATCGAGCACGCTGTCCTTCACGAGGAAGGGCACACCGCCCAGCGGGCCGGGCTGCGCCCGCGCCAGCTGCGTCTGCGCCAGGTCGTCCAGCGGCCGCAGCAGCGCG
>JBASTF010000125.1:0-1799 GCA_049274755.1 Rubrivivax sp.
GCCCTGCACCGGGCTCGGGTACAGCAGCACACGCAGCTGCGGCGCACGCCGGCGCAGCGCGGTCAGCACGTCGTGCAAGGCCGCGGCCTGCAGGCTGGTGACGATGCCCAGCGCCTGCGGCATCGCCGCGATGGCGCGCTTGCGCGCGGCGTCGAACAGGCCCTGGGCCTCGAGCCTGGCCTTCAGGCGCAGGAACTCCTCGTACAGCGTGCCGGTGCCCACCCGCTGCAGCGACTCCACCACCATCTGCAACTCGCCGCGTGTTTCGTAGACGCCGAGGCGGCCGCGCAGTTCCACCTGCTGGCCGTCGGCAGGCTGGAAGTCCACCAGGGCCGCGGCGCGGCGGAACATCGCGCAGCGCAGCAAGGCCGCGGCACCGCCGCCGTCCTTCAGCGAGAAGTAGCAATGGCCGCTGGCGGCCCGGGAAAAGCCCGAGAGTTCACCACGCACCGCGACAGCACCGAAGCGTGAGGCCAAGGTGTCCCCGGTGGCCAGCAACAGCGCGCCGACGCTCCAGACCTGCCGCTGCGACGGGCTTGCAAGGGGCTCAATCACCGGCAAACCCAGCATTGGCGCGGCTTCGGAACTCCACAGGCGCGCCAATGCACGCCAGGCGCGGGGTTGGCCTTGTCATCGAACGGTCAAACTTCTGCAAGTTGTTGATTTTCAAGCAGTTTATCCTGCTCAAAATTTGTGCAATCCAGCTCGGGGCCCACAACGGCGCGGGTTTGCGCGTGGCGGCAAGGGGTTGCCCACACAGTTGTCCACAGATCCGGTGGACAGGCCGTCGCTGCTGCGCTGCAGCGTCGCCGCGACGTGCCCTGCAGCCGGCCCATCGGCCATAATGCGCCGCGCTGCGGCCCGGCCGCGCCTCCTCGGGACAACCCTTGCTGTCGATCATACAAGCGGCCGGATGGCCGATCTGGCCACTGCTGGCCTGCTCCGTCATCGCTTTGGCGTTGATCATCGAACGCCTGTACCACCTGCGCGACGCCCTGGTCGCGCCGCCGACGCTGCTGGACGAAGTGCTCAGCGTTTCGCGCAACAGCCTGCCGGCCAACGACGTGGTGAGCAAGCTGGCCGAGAACTCGGTGCTGGGCCGTGTGCTGGCCGCCGGCTTGCGCGCCGTCATCGCCGAACCGCGGCTCAGCGAAGAAGCGCTGCGCCAGGCGCTGGAAAACGCCGGCCGCACCGCCGTGCACGGCATCGAGCGTTACCTCAACACGCTGGGCACCATCGCCGCCGCTGCGCCGCTGCTGGGCCTGTTCGGCACCGTCGTCGGCATGATCGAGATCTTCGGCTCGCAGGCGCCCACCGGCGGCTCGAACCCGCAGCTGCTGGCGCATGGCATCTCGGTGGCGCTGTACAACACGGCCTTCGGCCTCATCATCGCCATCCCCTCGCTGATGTTCTACCGCTACTTCCGCGGCCGCATCGACTACTACCAGCTGACGATGGAAGTGGCGGCGCAGCGCCTGGTGCCGCACCTGATGCGTTTTGTCGTCAAGGCCGGGGCCTGAACCGATGAAGTTCAGCCGCCGTCCGCCTGAGGAACCGGAGATCAACCTGATCCCGTTCATCGACGTGCTGCTGGTGGTGCTGATCTTCCTGATGCTGTCGACCACGTATTCGCGCTTCACCGAACTGCAGGTCAACCTGCCGGCGGCCGACGCCGAGAAGCTGCGCGAACGGCCGGCCGAGATCATCGTCGCCGTGTCGGCCGACGGGCGTTACGCCATCAACCGCAAGGCCGTGGACGGCCGCAGCGTCGAGCTGCTGACGGCCGAGCTGGTGGCGGC
>JBASTF010000126.1:0-3914 GCA_049274755.1 Rubrivivax sp.
GCACGCGGCGGCCGAGCAGTGGCTGGCGGCGCGCCGCGCGCGCCAGCTGCAGGTGGTGACCTTGTCGGACTCGCACCCCAGCCCCGAATACGCCCAGACACGCGCGTTCTACACGGCCGTGGGCTACGCGCCGAGCGACACAGCACCGGTGTCCGGCGCCGAGCACCTGCCGGTGCTGCAGCTGGTGAAGCGGCTGGCCTGAGCCGCGGGCAGCGCCTCAGGGCCCGCCGAGAATGGCCTTCACCTCGAGATACTCCTCGAACCCGAAGACACCGAACTCGCGCCCGTTGCCCGACTGCTTGTAGCCGCCGAACGGCAGGCTGCGGTCGAAGGCGGCGCCGTTGATGTAGACCCGACCGGCGCGGATGCGGTTGGCGACGGCGCGTGCGTGGGCCGGGTCGCCCGACTGCACGAAGCCGGCCAGGCCGAAGGGTGTGTCGTTGGCGATGGCGACTGCCTCGTCTTCGGAGTCGTAGGCCAGGATGGACAGCACCGGGCCGAAGATCTCCTCGCGTGCGATCCGCATCTGCGGCGCCACGTCGCCGAAGACCGTGGGGCGCACATAGTGACCACGGTCCAGCTGCGCCGGCCGCCCGGTGCCACCGGCCACCAGGGTTGCACCTTGGTCCAGGCCCGACTGCAGCAGCGCCTGGACCTTGTCGAACTGCACCTGGCTGACCAGCGGCCCCATCGTCGTCGCCGGGTCCAGCGGGTCGCCCAGACGGATGCTGTCGACCGCCTCGCGTGCGGCCGCGAACGCCGCGTCACGCTGCGCACGCGGCACCAGCATGCGCGTGGGCGACTGGCAGTTCTGGCCGGCGTTCACGTAGCAGGCATGAACACCCTGGATCACGGCGGTGCGCAGGTCGGCGTCGGCCAGGATGATGTTGGCCGACTTGCCGCCCAGTTCCTGCGCCACACGCTTGACCGTGTCGGCCGCCAGCTTGGCCACCCTGACGCCGGCCGCGGTCGAGCCGGTGAACGACACCATGTCGATGCCCGGGTGGGCGGCGATGGCCTCGCCCACCGTCGGCCCGTCGCCGTTGACGAGGTTGAACGCACCGGGCGGCAGACCCGCATCGTGCACGATCTCGGCGAACAGCATCGCGCTGAGCGGCGCGATCTCGCTGGGCTTCAGCACCACGGTACAGCCACTGGCCAACGCCGGCGCGACCTTGGACGCCACCTGGTTCAGCGGCCAGTTCCACGGCGTGATCAGACCGCAGACGCCGATGGGTTCGCGGCGCACGCTGCCGGCGCCCATGCGCTGCTCGAACTGGTAGTCGGCCAGCACACGTGCCGCCTCTTCGAAATGGAACAGGGCCACCGTGGCCTGGCGTTCGGTGGCGAAGGTGATGGGCGCGCCCATCTCCAGCGTCATCGTGCGCGCCAGCTCGGGCAGCCGCGCCTGGAAGCCGGCGATGATGCGGCGCAGCCAGCCCAGGCGCTCGTCGACGCTGGCCTGCGCGCAGCGCAGGAAGGCGCGGCGCGCCGCCGCAACGGCGCGGTCCACGTCCCGGGCCGAGCCCAGGCTGATCTGCGCGAAGGTCTGCTCGGTCGCCGGATTGCTGACGCCCAGGGTCGACGGCAGGGCCGGGTCGACCCAGGCGCCGTCGATGTAGAACTGCAGTCTTTGCATCGTGTCAGTCCACCGCGATCCGGGCCGACTCGACGACACGTTTCCACTTCGCCGCCTCGCTCAGCATCAGCTCGCTGAGCTGCGCCGGTGTGCCGGCCAGCGGCACCAGGCCCAGCGACGCCAGCTTGGCCCGGCCTTCGGCGGAACTGGTGTACTTGTTGATCTCGTGGTTCAGCGCCTCGACGATGGCCTTGGGCAGGCCGGCCGGGCCGACCAGCGCATTCCAGACCGTGGCTTCCAGCGCGATGCCTTGTTCGGCGGCCGTGGGCACGTTCGGCAGGCCGGGGAAGCGGCTTTTCGAGGTGACGGCCAGGGCCTTCAGCTTGTTGCCCTGGATGTTGGCCAGCAGCGAGGTCACCGGCGCCGAGACGGCTTCGACGACACCGCTGATCGCGTCCGTCATCGCAGGCGTGTCGCCCTTGTACGGAATCGACTGCAGCCTGGCCCCGGTGTTGAGCCGCAGGTGTTCGGTGGCCAGGTGCCCGATCGTGCCCTTGCCCGGGTTGGCGACGGCCAGGGCATTGGCGCCGGCCTTGCTGAGGGCGACGAACTCGCCCAGGCCGGCCGCCTTCACGCCCGGGTTCACGGCAATCACCAGCGGAATCTCGCCGACCAGCGCGATCGGCGACAGGTCCTTCTGCGCGTCGAAGGGCATCGGGTTGTACAGCGACTTGTTGTTGGCCAGCGGCCCCGACGTCGCCAGCGCCAGCGTGTAGCCGTCCGGCGCCGACTTGGCGACGAAGTCGACACCGATGTTGCCGCCGGCACCGACGCGGTTCTCGACGATGAACTGCTGCCCGTAGCGTGCGCTCAGGTGCAGCGCGAGCTGGCGCGCCACCAGGTCGGAACTGCCGCCGGGCGCAAAGGTGGCGACGATGCGCACCGGCTTGTTCGGCCAGTCGCCTTGGGCATGGGCCGCGCCCTGCAGCACAAGGAACACGCCGACGGCCCAGGCAAGTGGGCGAGCGAAGGGGGTACGCACTGTTGTTGTCTCCGGTTCTCGATGTTCGCAGTGTCCTGAGAGCGCGCGACCCGGACAACTCGCTTTTCCCGACTTTCCGCGCGGCGGAACTTTCCGACACCGCGCTTCGGTGCACGCAGCTGTTGCGGCATGCTCGGCCCGCATCTGCACAGCCCCGGGGGACCATGTCGCCACGCCACTTCGAAGACTTCCAGATCGGTGAACGCTGGCAGTCCGCGCCCACCACCGTCAGCGCCGAGGAGATCCTGGCCTTCGGGCGCGACTTCGACCCGCAGCCCATGCACACCGATGCCGCCCAGGCGGCGGCCGGGCCGTTCCAGGGCCTGGTCGCCAGCGGTTGGCACATCGCCGCGTTGTCGATGCGCGTGTTTGTGCAGGCCGGTGGTTATGGTGCCACGCCGATGGTGGGCCTGGGCATCGACGAACTGCGCTGGCGGGCGCCGG
This sequence comes from Rubrivivax sp., assembly GCA_049274755.1. GTDB lineage: Bacteria > Pseudomonadota > Gammaproteobacteria > Burkholderiales > Burkholderiaceae_C > Rubrivivax. The sequence goes on from JBASTF010000126.1 coordinate 3,066, forward strand.
TGCGCGCCGGCGACACGCTGACGGTGCAGCGCGAAGTTGCCGAACTGCGGCTGTCGGCGTCGAACCCCGGCCACGGCATCGTGCGCACCCGCGTCACCGTGTGCAACCAGGACGGGCTGCTCGTGATGACGCTGACCAGCGCCGGCCGCGTGCCGACACGTGCCGGAGGCCGCGCGTGCCCCTGACCGTCGAACATGCCGCGGACCTGGCGGCACACATCGGCCACCCCCTGGGCGCCAGCGCCTGGCTCAGCCTGGAACAGGCCCAGGTCGACGCCTTTGCGCAGCTCACCGGCGACGACCACTGGATCCACACCGACGTGGAACGCGCCAGCCGCGAGATGCCGCAGGGCAGGACCATCGTGCACGGCTTCTTCGTGCTGTCGCTGATCCCCTTCCTGCAGCGCAGCATCTACACGGTGCGGCAGCGCGGCAAGGGGCTGAACTACGGCTGCAACCGCGTGCGCTTCACGGCGCCGGTGCCGGTCGGCTCCCGCGTGCGCCTGCACCAGACGGTGAAAGACTGCCTGCGGCTGGAGGACGGCACCCGCATCACCTTCGAGTCCAGCATCGAGATCGAAGGCCAGGAACGGCCTGCCCTGGTGGCCGAGACCCTGCTGCAGATCTTCGACCGCTGACCGATGACACCTGCCGACGACTCCGCCACGGGGTTCACATCCTTTCCCGCGATCATCGCGGCCCACGCCCGGGCGCAGCCCGCGGCGACTGCGTTCCAGGTCGACGCACACAGGCTGGACTGGCAGTCGCTGGCGCAGCGCAGCGGCCAGATCGCAGGTGCGCTGGTGCGCAGCGGCCTGGCGCCCGGCGAGCGTGTGGCCTTGCTGGGGCC
>JBASTF010000127.1:0-1955 GCA_049274755.1 Rubrivivax sp.
TGACGCTTGCGCTGCTGATGGCCGGCGGCCTGGTGTGGCGCTAGGCGCAATCCATCGTGACGCCCTACGTCGTGGAGGTGGACAACGCGGGCCAGGTACGCGCCGTGGGCGAAGCCGCCACGCCATACCGGCCCAACGATGCGCAGACGGCGCACCACATCGCGCGCTTCGTGACGCTGGTGCGCTCGCTGTCCATCGACCCCATCGTCGTCCGCCAGAACTGGCTGGACGCCTACGACTACACGACCGACAAAGGCGCGGCCGTGCTCAACGACTACGCGCGGGTCAACGACCCGTTCGCGCGCATCGGAAAGGAGTCGGTGACGGTGCAGATCACCAGCGTCGTGCGTGCCAGCGACACGTCTTTCAACGTGCGCTGGACGGAACGCCGCTACGTCAACGGCGCTGCGGCGGGCCTGGAACGGTGGACGGCCGTGGTGTCCATCGTGCTCCAGCCGCCGCGCACCGAAGAACGCCTGCGCAAGAACCCGCTGGGCATCTACGTCAACGGCCTTTCCTGGAGCCGCGAGCTGGATTCTTCCGAAGGAGCAAAACCATGAACCTGTCTTTCCGCTTTTACGCTTTGCCGTTGATGCTTGTTGCCCTGGCGGGCTGCGCCACGCAAGGCAAGCCGCCGCCGACCATCTCGCTCGATGAGCCGGTGCCGGTGCAGGCCCAGCCGATGCCGGAGCCGCCCGCGCCCGTGGAGGTTGTGGCCGTGCCCGAGGTGCTGCCGATGCCGGCGCAGTTGATGCCGGCACCCGAGGCCGAGGACGCCAAGCCCACGCCCGAGCCGGCCGACGAGAAGGTGCGCGTTTCACGCGCCAATGCCGAGGCGCGTGTCGCGCCCACGCGCGAGGGCTACGTCAACGCGATTCAGGTGTGGCCCTTCACCGATGGCGCGCTGTATCAGGTCTATGCGGCCGTGGGCCGGGTGACGATGGTTGCCTTGCAGCCGGGCGAGGAGCTGGTGACGGTGGCCGCCGGCGATACCGTGCGCTGGATCGTGGGCGACACGTCCAGCGGCAGCGGTGCCGACTTGCGCGTCAACGTGCTGGTCAAGCCGATCCGCTCGGGCCTCAAGACCAATCTGGTCATCATCACCAGCCGGAGGACGTACCTGCTGGAACTGACTTCCACGGAAAAGACGTGGATGGCGTCGGTGTCCTGGGAGTACCCGCGCGACCGGATGCTGGCCTTGCAGCGCCAGGCGCAAGCGGCCAGCGCCGCCGCGCCGGTGGATAGCGGCCTGTCGCTGGAGAACCTGCGCTTTCGCTACGCGATCGGCGGCAGCAATCCGTCGTGGAAGCCGCTGCGCGCTTTCGACGACGGGCAGAAGGTCTATATCCAGTTCCCCGCCGGCATCGCGCAAGGCGAACTGCCGCCGCTGTTCGTGATCGGGCCGGAAGGCGACGGGCAACTGGTGAACTACCGCTTCCGTTCGCCGTACTACATCGTGGATCGCCTGTTTGGCGCGGCAGAGTTGCGCCTGGGCGGTGACAAGGGCGACGTGGTGCGGATCGAGCGCACGGATGGCGTGGCACGGAGGAACTGACCATGAGCCAGGACGATACCCCCGACCTCGCCACGCGGCAGGCAGGCAAGGTCGCGCCCGAGGCGGTGGCGCTTCGCGCCCAGCCGCGTGCCGTGACCCGGTTGAACCGGCGCACGCTGGCCGTCCTCGTCGGCGGCCTGTCGGTCGCCGTGCTCGGGGCCACGATCTGGTCATTGCAACCGCACCGGCGCGGCGCGGGCGAGCAGACCGAGCTTTACAACGTCGATCGCGTCTCGAAGTCCGAAGGGCTGGACGGCCTGCCGTCCGACTACTCGAAGCTGCCGCCGAAGGTGCCCGAGCTGGGGCCGCCACTGCCGGGCGATCTTGGCCCGGCCATCGTGAACTCGCAGCAGTCCGCAGTGGCCGCTTACGCGGCCCCCGGCCACGATCCCAACGACGC
>JBASTF010000128.1:0-7493 GCA_049274755.1 Rubrivivax sp.
GGCTACATCCGCGCCGAAGGCGCGGCGCCGGCGCCGCAGGTGGCGCAATTCGTCGAAAAGCCCGACCTGGCGACGGCCGAGACCTATCTGGCTGCCGGCGGCTACTACTGGAACGCCGGCATGTTCGTGCTGAAGGCCAGCGTCTGGATGGCCGCGCTGGAGCGTTTCCGCCCCGACATCGCCAGCGCCTGCCGCGCCGCCTGGACGGTGCGCAGCACCGACCAGCGCTTCGTGCGTCCGGGCAAGGCCGAGTTCGCTGCCGTGCCGCCGGAGTCTGTGGACTACGCGGTGATGGAGAAGTGCCCCGGCAGCCCCTTCGCCATCCGCATGGTGGCGCTGGATGCCGGCTGGAACGACCTCGGCGCCTGGGAAGCCGTCTGGCAGGTGGCCCCGAAGGACGCACAAGGCAATGCCGCCGTCGGCGACGCCATCGTCAAGGACAGCCGCAACACGCTGGTGCATGCGACCAGCCGCCTGGTCAGCGTCGTCGGCCTGGACGACGTGGTGGTCGTCGAGACGCCCGATGCCGTGCTGGTGGCCGACCGCGAACGCAGCCAGGAGGTCAAGCAGATCGTCAACCAGCTCGGCGCCGAGCAGCGCGGCGAACATGCACTGCACCGCAAGGTGCACCGGCCCTGGGGCTGGTACGACAGCATCGACAACGGCCCGCGCCACCAGGTCAAGCGCATCATGGTCAAGCCCGGCGCCAGCCTGAGCCTGCAGATGCACCACCACCGCGCCGAACACTGGATCGTCGTCAGCGGCACGGCCGAGGTGACCAACGGCGACAAGGTCATCCTGCTGGCCGAGAACCAGAGCACCTACATTCCGCTGGGCCAGACCCACCGCCTCGCCAACCCGGGCAAGGTGCCGCTGGAGATCATCGAGGTGCAATCGGGCAGCTACCTGGGGGAAGACGACATCGTGCGCTTCGAAGACACCTACGGACGGGTGGCGAAATGACCATCCTCGTCACCGGTGGCGCCGGTTTCATCGGCAGCAACTTTGTGCTGGACTGGCTGGCCGACACGGCGGCCGAGCCCGTCGTCAACCTCGATGTGCTCACCTATGCCGGCAACCGGCAGAACCTGGCCGCGCTGCAAGGCGACGCACGCCATGTCTTCGTGCAGGGCGACATCGGCGACCGCGCCCTGGTCGACCAGCTGCTGGCCGCGCACCGGCCACGCGCCATCGTGCACTTCGCGGCCGAGAGCCATGTCGACCGCAGCATCCACGGCCCCGGCGCCTTCATGAAGACCAATGTCGACGGCACGTTCACGCTGCTGGAAGCGGCACGCGCCCACTGGGGCACGCTGGCCGCCGACGCCAAGGCCGCCTGGCGCTTCCACCACGTCAGCACCGACGAGGTCTACGGCAGCCTGGCTCCCGAGGCCCCGGCCTTCACCGAAACCCACGCCTACGAACCGAACAGCCCCTACAGCGCCAGCAAGGCCGCCAGCGACCACCTGGTGCGTGCCTGGCACCACACCTACGGCCTGCCGGTGCTGACGACAAACTGCAGCAACAACTACGGGCCTTTCCACTTCCCGGAGAAGCTGATCCCGCTGATGATCGTCAACGCCCTGGCGGGCAAGCCGCTGCCGGTGTATGGCGACGGGCGGCAGATCCGCGACTGGCTGTATGTGACGGACCACTGCAGCGGCATCCGCGCCGTGCTGGCCGGCGGCCGTGTCGGCGAGACCTACAACATCGGCGGCTGGAACGAGATGGCCAACATCGACATCGTGCACACGGTGTGTGCGCTGCTCGACGAACTGCGGCCCGACGCGGCCGGCCCTTACAAGCGGCTGATCACCCACGTCACCGACAGACCGGGCCACGACCGCCGCTACGCGATCGACGCGCGCAAGATCGAGCGTGAACTGGGCTGGCGCCCGGCCGAGACCTTCCAGTCCGGCATCCGCAAGACGGTGCAGTGGTACCTGGACCATGGCGACTGGGTGGCCAACGTGCAGAGCGGCGGCTACCGCGACTGGGTGGCCACCAACTACGCTGCGCGATGAAGATCCTGCTGCTGGGCAAAAACGGCCAGGTCGGCTGGGAGCTGCAGCGTGCGCTGGCGCCGCTGGGCGACCTGGTGGCGCTGGGGTCCAGCAGCCCCGATCCCTGGCGCGCCGACTTCGCGCAACCCGAGGCCCTGGCAGCGCTGGTGCGGGCCGTGCGCCCCGATGTCATCGTCAATGCTGCAGCCCACACCGCCGTCGACAAGGCCGAAAGCGAGCCCGAGCTGGCGCAGCGCATCAACGCCACCGCGCCCGGTGTGCTGGCGCAGGAAGCGGCGGCGCTCGGCGCCTGGCTGCTGCACTACAGCACCGACTATGTGTTCGACGGCAGCGGAACGGCGGCACGCGACGAGACCGCGGCCACCGGCCCGCTGAGCGTCTATGGCCGCAGCAAGCTGGCAGGCGAGCAGGCCATCGCGGCCAGCGGCTGCCAGCACATCATCCTGCGCACCAGCTGGGTGTATGCGGCACGCGGCGGCAATTTCGCGAAGACGATGCTGAAGCTGGCGGCCGAGCGCGAGGCGCTGAACGTCATCGACGACCAGATCGGCGCACCCACCGGCGCCGATCTGCTGGCCGACGTCAGCGCCCATGCACTGCGCCGTGCAAGCGCGCAGCCCGGGCTTTCGGGCCTGTACCACTGCGTCGCCGGCGGCGAAACCAGTTGGTACGGGTATGCGCAGCGTGTCATCGAGCATGCACGCGGCGTGGGCCAGCCGCTGAAGCTGGCGCCCGACGCGCTGCGCCCCATCCCGACCAGCCAGTACCCGACACCAGCGCAGCGGCCGCTGAACTCGCGGTTGTCGACGGCCAAGCTGCAGCAGGCCTTCGGGCTGACGCTGCCGCCCTGGCAACACGGCGTGGACCGCTTGCTGGCCGAAGTGCTGGGCCGCTGAAACAGGAGACGACAACGCATGCAACGCAAGGGCATCATCCTGGCCGGCGGCTCCGGCACACGGCTGCACCCGGCGACGCTGGCGGTCAGCAAGCAGCTGCTGCCGGTGTACGACAAGCCCATGGTGTACTACCCGCTGAGCACGCTGATGCTGGCCGGCATCCGCGAGGTGCTGATCATCAGCACACCGCAGGACACACCGCGTTTCGAGGCCCTGCTCGGTGACGGCAGCCGCTGGGGCATGAACCTCAGCTACTGCGTGCAGCCCAGCCCGGACGGCCTCGCGCAGGCCTTCATCCTGGGCCGGCAGTTTGTCGGCGCTGCGCCGAGTGCACTGGTGCTGGGCGACAACATCTTCTATGGCCACGACTTCCAGGGCCTGCTGAAACGTGCCCACGCCCGCACGACCGGCGCCTCGGTGTTCGCCTACCACGTGCAGGACCCGGAACGTTATGGCGTCGTCGAGTTCGATGGCAATCAGCGTGCGCTGAGCATCGAGGAAAAACCGAAGCAACCGAAGAGCAACTACGCCGTCACCGGCCTGTACTTCTACGACGAGCAGGTCTGCGACATCGCGGCGGCCATCCAGCCCAGCGCACGCGGCGAACTCGAGATCACCGAGGTCAACGCCCAGTACCTGCGCCAGCAGCAGCTCGAGGTCGAGATCATGGGCCGCGGCTACGCCTGGCTGGACACCGGCACACACGACAGCCTGCTGGAAGCCGGCCAGTTCATCGCCACGCTGGAAAAGCGCCAGGGCCTGAAGGTCGCCTGCCCCGAGGAGATTGCCTTCCGCTCGGGCTGGATCGATGCCGCGGCGCTGGAGCGCCAGGCCCAGCCGATGCTGAAAAACGGCTATGGCCAGTACCTGATGCAGGTGCTGCGCGACAGGGTCTATTGATGAAGCTGCTTGCCACCCCCCTGCCCGGTGTCGTCATCGTCGAGCCCACGGCCTTCGGCGACGAGCGCGGCTGGTTCATGGAGACCTTCAACGAACCGCGCTGGCTCGCCGGCCTGGCGACCCTGGGGCTGCCGGCGCCGCGCCGCTTCGTGCAGGACAACCATTCCTGCAGCCAGGCCGGTGTGCTGCGTGGCCTGCACTACCAGATGACGCCCCACGCGCAGGGCAAGCTGGTGCGTGTGGTGCAGGGCGCGGCCTTCGACGTGGCGGTGGACATCCGCGAAGGCTCGCCCCACTTCGGCCAGTGGTTCGGCATCGAGCTCAACGCCCAGAACCGGCGCCAGCTGTGGGTGCCCGAGGGCTTTGCGCATGGCTTCCTGGCCCTGCAGGACAACACGCACTTTCTCTACAAGACCACCGACGTCTACAACAAGGACGCCGAACGTTCGATCCGCTGGGACGACCCGGCCATCGGCATCGTGTGGCCGGTGCCGGCCGGCGTGTCGCAGCCGCTGGTGGCGGCCAAGGATGCAGCGGCACCGCTGCTGGTGGACGCACAGAAGCCGCAGGCATAAAAAAGCCGCAGCACGGGCTGCGGCTTTTCTTCAAGGCGGGGAAAACAACCCCCGCGCCGCGCCTCAGAGGCTGCGGATGTTCGCGGCTTGCAGGCCCTTCTGGCCCTGCTTCACCTCGAACTGCACCTTCTGGTTCTCGGCCAGGCTGCGGAAGCCCGTGCCACCCTGGATCTCGCTGAAGTGCGCGAACAAGTCCTTGCCGCCATCGTCGGGCGTGATGAAGCCGAAGCCCTTGCCGTCGTTGAACCACTTGACGGTGCCGGTTTGCGTCGTCATGAAAACATTCCAATCCAAAAGTTCTGCGCGGCAAAACGCTGGCGCAGGGCAAAGCCACGCAAGAAGATCACCAGGCAGGGGATTTGGCCGCAGCCGGCCTTGTTGTGGGCACGCGGGGAGCGTGCCAGCCGGCGGCAGCGAAAAGACCGTCAGACAATGGTCTTGAGCAAGTTCGCTTCTGCGATTATGCCAGCCCGCGGCCGATGCCCCGGTACTCGATGCCCAGCGTCCGCATGAAAGCCGGGTCGTAGAGATTGCGACCGTCAAAAATCACCGGCTGCTTCAGCACCGACTTGATGGCATCGAAGTCGGGGTTGCGGAACTCCTTCCACTCCGTCACCAGCACCAGCGCATCGGCGCCCTGCAGGGCTTCGGCCTGGCTGGCCACGAACTGCAGGCCGGGCAGGTCGCCCAGCACACGCCGGGCCTCGTCCATCGCCACCGGGTCGTAGGCGCGCAGCGCGGCGCCACGGCGCACCAGCTCGGCGGCGATCACGCGGCTGGGCGCATCGCGCATGTCGTCGGTGTTGGGCTTGAAGGCCAGGCCCCAGAGCGCAAACGTGCGGCCTTGCAGGTCCTCGCCGAAGCGGGCGACGATCTTGTCGACCAGCACCAGCTTCTGGCGCTCGTTCGCCGCCTCCACCGCCTGCAGCACACGCAGCGGCAGGTCGTTTTCGCGGCCGGTGTGGATCAGCGCCTTCACGTCTTTCGGGAAACAGCTGCCGCCGTAGCCGGTGCCGGGGTACAGGAAATGCGTGCCGATGCGCGGGTCGCTGCCGATGCCCTTGCGCACCGCCTCGATGTCGGCACCCACACGTTCGGCGAGCAGGGCCAGTTCGTTCATGAAGCTGATGCGTGTGGCCAGCATCGCGTTGGCGGCGTACTTCGTGAACTCGGCGCTGCGCACGTCCATGAGCATCATGCGGTCGTGGTTGCGCATGAAGGGCGTGTACAGCGCGCGCATCAGCAGCACGGCACGTTCGTCGTCGGCACCGACGACGATGCGGTCGGGGCGCATGCAGTCCTCGACTGCCGCCCCTTCCTTCAGAAACTCGGGGTTGGAGACGACGGCGAACTCCATCTCCAGGCCGCGTGCGGCGAGCGCGGCACGGATCGCCTCGCGCACCTTGTCGGCCGTGCCCACCGGCACCGTGCTCTTGTCGACGACCACCTTGTAGTCGGTCATGTGGCGGCCGATGTTGGTGGCCGCCGCCACCACGTACTGCAGGTCGGCCGACCCGTCTTCGTCGGGCGGCGTGCCGACGCCGATGAACTGCAGGGTGCCATGCGCCACCGCGGCGGCGACGTCGGTCGTGAACTGCAGGCGGCCGGCGGCGACGTTGCGCTGCACGATCTCCTGGAGCCCCGGCTCGTGGATGGGAATGCCGCCGTCGTTGAGGATGCGGATCTTGCGTTCGTCCACATCCAGGCAGACCACGTGGTTGCCCATTTCCGACAGGCAGGCGCCTGTCACCAGGCCCACATAACCCGTGCCCACCACCGTCACCTTCATCCCGTTCTCCCGCGGCTGGCGGCCGCCCCGTTGTCTGCAAAAATCGTGAGTCTATTCGTTGCACATGGCGGTGGTATGGTCCAGGCAACACCGCATCGCAAGAACTCCAGCAGACCATGACGAAAACCGCACTCATCACCGGCGTGACCGGCCAGGACGGGGCCTACCTGGCCGAACTGCTGCTCACCAAGGGTTACCAGGTGCACGGCATCAAGCGCCGTTCTTCGCTGTTCAACACCGACCGCGTCGACCACCTGTACCAGGACCCGCATGTCGACGGCCGCCGCTTCACGCTGCACTACGGCGACCTGACCGACAGCAGCAACCTGATCCGCATCGTGCAGCAGGTGCAGCCCGACGAGATCTACAACCTGGCGGCGATGAGCCATGTGGCCGTCAGCTTCGAGGAGCCGGAGTACACGGCCAACGCCGACGGCATCGGCACGCTGCGGCTGCTGGAAGCCATCCGCATCCTCGGCCTGCAGAAGAAGACGCGCTTCTACCAGGCCAGCACCAGCGAGCTCTACGGCCTGGTGCAGGAAGTGCCGCAGAAGGAAACCACACCCTTCTACCCGCGCAGCCCCTATGCCGTGGCCAAGCTCTACGGCTACTGGATCACCGTGAACTACCGCGAGGCCTACGGCCTCTATGCCTGCAACGGCATCCTCTTCAACCACGAGAGCCCGCTGCGCGGCGAAACCTTCGTCACGCGCAAGATCACACGCGCTGTCGCACGCATCGCGCTCGGCCTGCAGGACTGCCTGTACCTGGGCAACCTCAGCGCCCTGCGCGACTGGGGCCATGCACGCGACTACGTCGAGATGCAGTGGCTGATGCTGCAGCAGGCGCAGCCCGAGGACTTCGTCATCGCCACCGGCGTGCAGTACAGCGTGCGCCAGTTCGTGCAGTTCGCAGCGGCCGAGCTCGGCATCACGCTGGCCTTCAGCGGCGATGGCGACCAGGAGGTCGCCACCGTCGTGCGCGTGGATGGCCCTCGCGCCAAGTGCAAGCCCGGCGACGTGATCGTGCGTGTGGACCCACGCTACTACCGCCCCACCGAGGTGGAGACCCTGCTCGGCGACCCGAGCAAGGCCAAGGAGAAACTGGGCTGGGTGCCGAAGACCACGCTGCCCGAACTCGTCAAGGAAATGGTCGAAGCCGACTACACCGCGGCCAAACGCGACAGCATGGTCAAGCTCGCCGGCTTCCAGGCCTACGACTACAACGAATGATGGCGATGCAGCCCGACGCGCGCATCTTCGTCGCCGGCCACCGCGGCCTGGTCGGCAGCGCCGTGGTGCGCCGGCTG
>JBASTF010000129.1:0-3069 GCA_049274755.1 Rubrivivax sp.
CCGCCACCATCGGCCAGATGGCGGCGCCCGGCGCCGGGGCGCTCGTTCTGCGCGCCAGCAGCCCAGGTGTCTGGGGCAACACGCTGCGCGCGACGGTGGACCATCGCACGGCCAACCCGACGACACACTTCAACCTGACGATCAGCCGCCATGCCAGCAGCGCAGCCAACGCGCCGGTGCTGGCCCAGGAGAGTCACCTCAACGTCACGCTGAACACAGCCGGTCCGCGCCACGTCGTCGACGTGCTGGCCGCCGACTCGACGCTGGTCACCGCTGAACTGCCGCCCGGTGCCGCCGGCGTCGCCGCCGCCAACGGCACCACCAGTGCCGACCTCGCGGCCCTGGTGACGACCGACTTCAACGGCATGAGCGGGGATGCGCTGGACATCGCGGTCGGTGCCTCCGGTGTCTTCCGCGCCACGCTGTCCACCTGGGCCGCTGGCACCATCACCAGCCTGACCCAACTGGCTTCACGGCTGGAGACGGCCATCCGCACCGCTGCTGCCACTGTCGGCTCGGCGCCGACACCACCCTGCCTGACCGGTGCCGCGGTCGGCATCGTCACCTATCCCACGGGCCCGGGCACCTTCACACGCCACCTGGTCCTCAGCGCCGGCCGCGACCCGGCACGCACGCTCAGCGAGCGTGTTGTCGTCACGGCGGCGCCGGCCAACGACGTGGCCACGCCGCTGGGCCTGCTGGCAGCCTCGACGATCGCCGACCACGTGCAGCAATACCCCTTCACGCCACCCTCCGGCGTGGTGCTGCCCGACGGCGCCCTGGTGGCCGCCGCGGCCGGGGCCGATGGCACGGAACCCGGTGCCACCGAACTCGTCGGTGCTGCCGTCGATGCCGCCGACCAGGGCATCTACGCACTCCGAAAAGCTGACTTGTTCAACCTGCTGTGCATTCCGCGCGCAGCCGCGATGAACGACACCGAGATGACCCAGGTCGTCGCCCAGGCCACGGCCTTCTGCGAACGTTCGCGGGCGTTTTTCCTGCTCGACATCCCGCCGGCCATCAACACGCTGACCGAGATGAAGGACTGGATGGACACGCACGGCTCCTTCCGCAGCCGCAACGCGGCCGTGTTCTTCCCGCGGCTGCAGATCGCCGACCCACTGAACGGCTTCCGCCTGCGTTCGGTCGGCCCCAGCGGCACGCTGGCCGGCGTGTTTGCACGCACCGACAGCGAACGCGGCGTCTGGAAGGCGCCGGCCGGCATCGAGGCCGTGCTGCGTGGCCTGTCGGGCATGGACATGAAGCTCACCGACGCCGAGAACGGCGTGCTGAACCCGCTGGCCATCAACTGCCTGCGTGTGTTCCCGATCTACGGCAGCGTTGCCTGGGGTGCACGCACGCTGGACGGCGCCGACCAGGCCGGCAGCGAATGGAAGTACACGCCGATCCGCCGCCTGGCGCTGATGCTCGAGGAGTCGCTGTTCCGCGGCACCAAGTGGGTGGTGTTCGAGCCCAACGACGAACCGCTGTGGGCACGCATCCGGCTCAACGTCGGCGCCTACATGATGGGCTTGTTCCGCCAGGGCGCATTCCAGGGTGCCAGCCCCAAGGACGCCTTCTACGTGAAGTGCGACGCCGAGACCACGACGCAGGCCGACCGCAACCTCGGCATCGTGAACATCCAGGTGGGCTTTGCGCCGCTGAAGCCGGCCGAGTTCGTCGTCATCAAGATCCAGCAGATCGCCGGCGATCTGTAAGCAACGGAGAGCACAACCATGGCGAACACCGGCTTCGTGGTCAACACCCACCGCCTCGACCCGTACAAGAACTTCAAGTTCCGCGTGCTCTGGGACGGCAGGCCAGTGCTGGGCGTCAGCAAGGTCGGTGCGCTGAAGCGCACGACCGAGGTCGTCAAGCACCGCAGCGGCGGCGACAACAGCTTCGACCACAAGAGCCCCGGCCGCACCAGCTACGAAGCGGTGGCGCTGGAGCGCGGCATCACGCACGACCTGGAGTTTGAGAAGTGGGCCAACCTGGTCCACACCTACCAGGGCGACCCCAGCATGGACCTGGTCAACTACAAGAAGGACCTGACGCTGGAGGTGATGAACGAACGTGGCCAGGTCGCCATCCGCTACTTCATGTTCCGCTGCTGGGTCAGCGAGTTCACGGCGATGCCGGATCTCGATGCCAACGCCAACGCGGTGGCCATCGAGAACATGAAGATCGAGATGGAAGGTTTCCTGCGCGACGCCGACACCACCGAGCCCGCCGAAGGCTGAACCCGGCCGCCCGATCCCGTGATGACACCCCGCGCCTTCGGCACCGAAGCCACCGACCTGGACCTCCGCTTCGGCCGGCGCCCGGCCGAAGCCGTGGTGACCGATCTGCTGCAGCGCTGTCTGGGCGAAGACACGGCCACGCTGCAGCGCTGGACGCTGGCGCGCCGCTTCCAGGCCCTGCTGGCCCTGCGCTGCGCCGACGAACCCGAGGCCCGTGCCAGCCTGGCGCTGCACTGCAGTGCCTGCGGCAGCGCGTTCGAGTTCGAACTGCCGCTGGCCGCCTGCCAGCAGACTGTGGACGAAACACCGCTGGCTGTGCCGCTGGCCGACGGCCGCCTGCTGCAGCTGCGGCTGCCCGATGCCGACGACCTGCAGCGTTGGCGCGCCCAGGGCCAGCCCGACGAACACACGCTGGCGGCCAGCCTGCTGCTGCAACCGGCCGAGGCGCTGGACACCACCGACATCGAGAACATCGCCGAACAGCTGGCGCAGCGCGACCCGTTCACGGCCTTGCGGCTGCAAGCCGACTGCCCCGATTGCGGCCAGGCCCACGCCCCCGAAATCGACATCGAGGCCCTGCTGCTGCGCGACTTCGCAGCCCGCCAGCAGCGCCTGCTCGACGAGGTGGCGACGCTGGCCCGGGCCTTCCACTGGAGCGAAGCGCAGATCCTCGCGCTGCCGGCCTGGCGGCGTGCGTTCTACCTGTCGCGGGTCGACGCCGCGCCGCTGGAGTGGCCGGCATGAGCCGCTATTTCGCCGGTTTGCAGCGGCGGCTGGCGCCGATGGCCGCAGCCCCGGCACGGCCGGTCGTGCCGCTGGAAACAAG